>JBEKUQ010000107.1:0-6851 GCA_049514835.1 Verrucomicrobiota bacterium
CAGGGAGAGTATTTCCGCAAGGAGCAAATCGTAAATCTCCTCCTCGCTCTCGCCGGGCCGGGCCGGGTAATACGGCCGGAAAACCTCGAACATCAGCCGCGGCCAGCCGTGGCGCAGCCATGACAGCGTGCCGTCGAAATCAAAAATCACGTGGCTGATGCCGGGCCGGGGCGGAAAGGGGGCCGGACATTCGATGGCTGGAGGAGAGGCGCGCACAAGTTGGGCAAACATTTCCTTGTCAGTAGAATTGGTTTTGGCCAAAAGTCAATGCCCCCTCCGCCAAAAAGCCAGGAGCGCGTTTTGCAAACAGCCCGGGCGGATTGGCGGCGGCAAGCGCGCCTTGTGCAAGAAGGAAGAACGGCGCGACGGGGAGGGTGGGCCGGTGAATCCGCAATCCGCAATCCGCAATTGGCGAGGACGGCCCCCGCAGGCGGGAGGGTGGGCGGGGTTGGGCGTGATGTCGGGGAATCCCCTACATCGCAAGGGCGTTTTTCCCTTTCAATAAATCATTGACAATTCGCTGTAATGTTTTAGGATGACGTAGGATTTAGGTTCGGGTAGCGGTACGTTTCTTCAGCGGGGTTCCCCACCCCCACCTCCTTGGCGTCTGCTGCCCGAACTTTTTTTCTTCGGTTGGACGTTGACGAAGAGGGCCAAATTCAATAATTTCACCTCGTCCCCTTCGGGGGTGTAGCTCAATTGGTTAGAGCGCTGCCCTGTCACGGCAGAGGTTACGGGTTCGAGCCCCGCCACTCCCGCCATTTTCTCCTCCGCCTTGTCCGCCGCAGCTTTAGCGAAGGTGGAAGCCTTGACGAAGGCGGATTATCCCTCCTCTGGAACCGGGTTCAACTTGAAGGCCCTGGCGCGGTCGGCTCGAACCGTTTGATGTCCGGGAACTTGTCCAGGTCGCGATCAAAGGAGGCGACGGCGGCATTCTCTTGGGCGCCGCCGGCGGCCAGGAAGGCGTCGGCAAAACCGGCCTGGGTCGTCCCCAGCCGTTCCAGGGCCGAAAAGACCTGGGCTGCGTCCCGGATTTTCAAACCGGGCTGGCGCAGGAGCATGAGCAGTTTTCCCGCCGCCTCTTTCCGTTCCACGCCGTAAAAGGAAAGCAGCGTATAGATCGTTTCGGCCACGATGACCGGGGAGATGTCGAGCACCACTTCTCCCGCGGCGGCGTCGGTGAACAGCTTTTTTGCCGCCGTCGCCTGGCGCGCTGGCTCGCCGGAAAGAAAGCGCAGCAGAATATTGGTGTCCACCAGATAGCGGGTGCTCACGGCCGCCCCTTTTTGGCCGCTGCGCGGGCCATGGCCTGGCGCGCGGCCTGCTTTTCCACCCGGGGGGATGCCACGGGCCGCTTGAGCTTCAGGCTGCCAAACAATTCGTCCAGTCCAGGCGCCGGCCGCATGACGGCGGAGCCATCCTCGCGCACCTCGTAGGAAACGCGCTGGCGGGGTTTCAACTTCAAGGCCAGCCGCACCTCCAATGGGATCGTCGTCTGGAATTTGTCTGTAATGGTAGATTGTGCCATGATCAAAGCATACCACAACCGGCCTCCTTGTGGCAAGCCAATTGCAATGGGACTTAGGAACCTCATTGTCTCCGAGATTGCGCCCCGGCTGCCCTCGCAACATTGGGGACAATGCCGCCACCACCAGGAAGGGCTTGCGCCAGTTCCGTTTGCTCCCAGCCCGTTCAAAACCGCTTACAGCGGTTCGCTCAAACGCACTTTTTCTGCCGTTTCCCGCAGTCCATAAAGGGAAAATGGGAACCGTCCTATCTGTCGAAGCGAACCGGGAATCAGGTACTTCCTGCAAATTTCAAAACCCCACACGACCAGTACCACCAATGAGGCCCCCACGACCGCCCCGGTCAACATCAGCCATTTGCCCTCCGGGGCAGCAAAAATGGCCACGAAAAGAAATATTACAGTCGGAACCGTCAGGAACAACGATAACATCAGAACGGCGAACAACCCTTTGCTCAGAATGCTTACTGCCACGGTCCGTGCGCGCTGACGACGGCTGCAATGAGGGCACAACCGATGAAATGTGGTAAACTCGACTACCACCCATCGCGAGTAGAGTTGATGGGCGAGTATCGCTAGGGCACTAAACAGAAAGGACACCAGCACTGTCTTTGTGGTGTGGAGGTTCGCTCGCCATGTGAAAGCGATGGGCGGCGCTTCGCACTCCTGGCCGCACATAGCGCAAATCAGCTCCGCCGACGCGAAACGCTGAGTCATACTGCGTGCAAAATACTCATAGGCCGCAGTTTTGGTGGGAAAGATCGGAACCAACTTTTTCAAAGGCTGGCCACTCTCAATCATTCTGTCCGCCTGCAAATTGCTCATAGTTGTAATCCTCCAATAACCTGCTCAATGTGGTCAAATTCCATCTTGCTGCAAACGGCCGATGCGCCGGCTTTGAGCAGTGCAGTTGGAACTGCGGGGGCTGCAACTGTGCCGTCCTTGGCGCCACTGGCCAATGTTTTCCCATCCGGGAACAACGCCAGCCGCCACACCTCCTGACGAAGGCCGCGCATCACGTCGCAAACACTTGCGACTGGCCAGATCCCAAGTGCGAATCGTTTGGTCAGCGCGGCGCGGGTGATTTTTCGGCTTCGGGGGCTTTCACGCCGCTGAGGGGGTAGGTTGTGACGGTTTTCCAGGCGAGTTCCTGGAGGGCCTTGTTGAAGTCGTCATCCCATTTGGGGTTATTGGCTTTCTTAAGGACTGTGGGCATGGGGAGGCCGACGGGGCTTTTGCCGTAGATGGTGGCGAAATGGAGGTAAACGTTCAGGGTGACCAGGGGAGGGGTGGGGTGGCCGATGAAATCCAAGAAGAGTTGGGACTGCTTATCGAGCCCGGGGAATTCCTGGCGGATGATCCGGGCGCGGATGGCGGAGTTGGCCTGGGACGTGGGGATGATGAAGAGGACGGGGTGGCCAACCTGTTCGTTGATTTTATTGACCTGGGCTTCGAAGGCTTTTTCGCATTCGGTGTTGAGGGTTTTGAGCTGTTCTTCGGTGGTGGCGTCCCAGTTGACCTGTCGTCCGCTCATGAGGGATTGGCGGGCCTTCTGTCCGTCCTGGTTGAAGCCGGCCCAGTTGTTCTGAACGAAGAATCGCATGTGTGGGTTGTTAAGGAGGCCGAGTTTGACGAAGCCATCAACGCCATCGTCGGGCATATCCATGGGGGACATGACGAAGACGTCAACATTGCCGGTTTTGAGGGCCAGCTTGGCCTGGCTTTGGGCTTCGGGTTGGTCCCAGAACTGCTGGGTTCGGGAGAAGCCCATGCGTTGGATGTCGATCTTCTGGTCATTGATGCCATAGGCCTTGGCTAATTCGCCAAAGGGTTGGGGGTCATCCCACATGAGGCTGTGGGAGGCATAGAACATGCGTTGTCCGGCGGGGGCTTGGTCGGATTTGGCGGGCTGGGCGGCGGGGGCATCAGCCGCGAATGAAAAGGACGCCAGAGCCAGGCAGGCGGCGAACACAGGAGCGAGAACGAGGTTGGATTTCCACGGATTGTTCATTGGCATACCTCCATCAACGGATAGGGATTTGTCTGACCGGAACTTGCATTGAGCGCGCCCGCTCGCTCTGAGCGCGGCGCGGATGAGGGAGTGCGGGTTGCAGGTCTCATCGAGCATGGTGCGACCTTATCAAATGTCGGGCGCGGTATCAACGCCCAATTTGGGCCGGTCTGCGCGGCTTGCTACAATCGCCGGATCCGGAAGGTGGATGCCAACGGCATCATCACCACCGTGGCGGGCAATTGGGACGCGGGATTCTCCGGTGACGGCGGCCCGGATAATTGTACCAGACCCGGTTCTCCAGCGGCTCCTTCACGCTCTCCAGCACCCGCGAGACATTCCCCATGACGGGGTCGTATAAAAAGCGATAGACCTTCGCCTGGCTGTGGTCGGGGCAGCCGTCCGCGTATGCTTTCTTGTCCCAGTAAGAGCGGTTGCGCGCTCCCACGCCCGGCGATTGAGTCACTCCGGCCGCGAATATCGCGGCCTTCGCGGTGGAAGATTCTCCCCCTGCCGGGTGGGTGGTTTCCACGGTGAGCGATGAGGGGATTTTCGATCCCGGCACCCAATCCGTGCAATGGGGGCCGTTCTTTGACGCGCTCCCTCGCATTCTCACCTATCAAGTTACTTCGGGCCTGATCGCCAGCGGCGATGCCAGCTTCTCCGGCCAGGCCCAGTTCGACGCGGCGACCGTCCCCATCACCGGTCAACGACAATCAACCCGGAACATGGCGTTTGCCGGGAGCTTCGTGCGCACGATCCCGGCGAATTTCTATGACGGCACCGCCTTCATAATCGCGGACCTGGCCACGCCCGCCGGCAACATCTCCGCCTACGCCGTCGAAGACACCATCCCATCGGGCTGGATTGCGACCAACATCAGCGATCATGGCACTTTCGACGCCCTTGCGGATTTGGTGCAATGGGGCCCGTTCTTCGACCACGTGCCACGCCACCTGAACTACCAGGCCATCCCGCCCTGGTCCGCGGCGGGCGTGGCTGTGTTCAGCGGCCAGGCCGTGTTTGACAGCACCAGCATCTCCATCACCGGCATTTCCTCCTTTTTCGCCATGTAACGCTCGACGCAGGAGTTTTGAACAGGAGCGAACAGAGAGAACAGAGCATTGAAAAAACTCCGTTTCGACTTCAAGGTGTCGTTCGTTAATTTCTGGCAGACCGGCACTTGGGACGGACCAAAAGACGAAGAGGCGGAGTCCGGTTTTCACCGAACCCCGCTGGAAATGCCAGATCGTTTAATAACGACTGCCACCGCTGGCCCCGCTGTATTCACGGCGACCACCGCCGCCGGAGGGCGCTCGTTCTTCACGCGGCTTGGCAACATTCACGGTGAGGGCGCGTCCGCCCATATCCTTGCCGTTCAGGGCATCCGTGGCCTTCTCCGCTTCCTCGGCGGTGCTCATGGTCACGAAACCAAAGCCGCGGGGACGATTGGTCATGCGATCCATAATCAGGCAGGTATCCGTCACCGTGCCATGCGCGGCGAATGCGTCCCGCAGGTCATTTTCAGTGGTGTCGAAGGAAAGGTTCCCGACAAATAATTTGTTGTTCATAATGCTATTTTGCTGTCCGACAAACCGTTGCTTTCCACAGACTGTTTCCGAATGCCGGATCTAAAATCATCACTGAACGAGGTTCACTTGAAGATTCCCCATGCCTTGAAAGAGACAAGCTATCTAACGGACAAATAGAACATGACAGGTTCCAGCAGGATTGCAACAATTATCGGCAACTATCTTTTCAACCCGATCACCGGTGCCGGGTGATATTACCTCCATTTCACCTTCCTCCTTCTGGCTTTCCACGGCCGACGCGCAGCGGACGCGCACTGCCCGACAATGCGACTTGCCAGCCCCATTGCGCGACCTCTTAAACCACATGACGATTTAACTGGCTTAATCGAAAGCAGAGGCGCAGCATCGGCCATGAAGAAAATCAAAGCTCCTCGCCGCCTTGTTCAACCAGTTTTGGCTGCCGGTCAACTCTGGCGCATGGCGGAAGCCGATCTTCGAGTGGGGATCGTTGGCAAATTGCTGGTGCATTACAAATTGGGCAAGCCCAACGCCCTCCACGTGTCCAATTCCATCAATCCCATCGAAACCGTTGAGAAATACCTGAAAGCCAAGAAGGCCGTCCTGGCTTAGTTCGCTGTCGGCGTCGCTTCGCTCAAGCGACATGAGCGCCGCCTGACGCAGCCCCAGCGCGAGCGGAATTGGAGTCCGTGAGGGCTTGCCCTTTGGCGCGGGCCTGGGCCGGCGTGAGGCCCGGCGCCGGGGCTTCGGGATCGCGTGAGTCCCCAACGACAGGAAAACGCTTGAACCGCCGCCAGTCCAGTCGTGTGATTATTCTCAGGGCGGGTCAATCCTCAATCCGTGTGGTTGTGAACAGAGCCACTTGCGCGGATCCGGCGGCGTGGCGAACGCGGGCCAAGCCCCTCCATCCTGACCGCCGATCCCAGCGCAATAAGCCCCCAGTTTCTGTCATATAAACATGAACAGGAAACCGTTTCCTGTTCACTCCAGGCGCGTTCCAAGGATGCGCCATTTCACATGATCACCCCAACCCGGAGAATCCATGTCCACACCCCGACATTATTCACCCGCCATCAAACGGCATTTGGTCGCGGCGCTCTATCACGAGGCCAAACCCGTTGACGCTGGTGGTGTCCGGCCGGTTGAATCTCCTGCGCCGGGCGGATCTGATTCTGGTGCTGGAGCAGGGCCGAATTGTCGAGCGCGGCACCCATGAAAGTTTGCTGCGGGAGGGTGGCGTTTATGCCAAGCTGCATCGGGAGTCTGTCAGCGCCCAACCGGGGTGAGTGGGGATGGGGGATGACTTGACTCCCTTTGCTTCCGGCACACATTTTCCCGATGGTTTGCCGGTTCAGCGCGCTCTTGCCGCCCTCCCGGCCCATGACCCGCATTGCTGCCGCGCCAAGATTTTCCTTTGGTACGGCGGCTGAAAGTGGCAACTTGGCTTCAGCGCCAGCAATCCATCCTTTACCGATATGGCAAAAACGCGACGGCCAGATTCACTGAACCAACCAGTTGAAAAGGACCTGCCTGGCGGCACATCCACCTCCGCCAAAACGGATGAACTCCAGCCGGACGGGCAAACGCCAGCGCCACTGGTTGCCCAGCCCGCGACCGGATCACAACCACCCGCCACCGAAACAAGTATTGTCAAAGAAATTCCCAGGTTGGAAGAACCCGAACAGGAAGAAACCGGGCCGGCCGCCGAAGCCCCGCCACCGCCCCTGTCCTCCCATTCTCCATGTTTGTCATGATGATTGCGTCG
>JBEKUQ010000108.1:0-6851 GCA_049514835.1 Verrucomicrobiota bacterium
GGCAAAACCTCGAGCTGGCCCGGCTTCCCTCCGGCCGGCTCGACCTCCGGGTGCAGGACGCGGCCGCCGCCCTCGCCCAACTGGCCGCGCAGGGTCAACAATTTGATCTGGTTTTCGCCGACCCGCCCTACGGCGAAAAAAACATCGGCCGCCGTTCCACCTCCTTCGCCCAGCAACTCCTCGATCACCCCGCCTTGCCCGCCCTGGTTTCCCCCGGAGGCCTGTTCATCCTGGGCCATGCCCGGCGCGACACCTTGAGCGTGCCGGAAAGCTGGGAGGAAACGAAAATCCTCAAGCACGGCGACAGTTGGATGCGGTTTCTGCGGCCCGGCCAGAAGGAGACATCGCGAATTTGCTTGTGAATCAACCAACAGGTTGGTACATTAGCGTTATGATAATGATGGGTCTTTTTGAAGCCAAAACAAAGTTCTCCGAGGTTTGCGCGAAGGTTGCCAAACGACGCGAGGCGGTCGTTATCACGCGCCGCGGGCGCCCCATCGCGCGGATTGAGCCGATCAGCCCCCGCCATGCCGCCGGTTCCTCGGTTTGGACGGCCCGTCGCGAATGGGAAAAGAAGCACGGGCCGTTGCGCGAGGAATTTGATTTGCCGCGCCGCACCCTGCAAACTCGGCGCAATCCGCTGGGGGAGAAATAACTGTGGCCCTTTCGCATTTGCTCGACGCGTCGGTTTATTGCCAGCCCATCAAGCCCAGGCCGCTGGCCCCAGTCCAGGAACGGTGGGCGGCGCAAGGTGACGACACGCTGGCGGTTTCAACCATCGCTGAAGCCGAGTTGCTTTACGGGTTGGAATTGAAAAAATCCGAAAAATTGACCGCTCTTTATGAGGCCCTGCTGAAAGATCGGTTGAGAACATTGGGGGTGGACTCGGGTGTGGCCCGGCATTTCGCTTCTCTTAAGGCTTGGGCCAAAGTGAACGGGCGCGCTCTGTCCGACTTCGACCTGCTCATTGCGGCAACGGCACGGTCACACGGACTGACGGTGGCCACGCTGAACGTCCGGGATTTTTCCAATCTGCCCGGCGTCGCGGTGGAAGATTGGTCGCGCAGTCCAGGCGGTTGATCCCGCCAGCTTGATTTCGGCCGGTCAATTTCCTCGATGCGCTCAATCCGTCATCCGCCTTGTCCGCCATAGCTTCAGCGACGGCGGAAAGCCGCAATCGTGAAACCGGCTACGGCTGGTCAATCTCCTGGATGCGCACGGCGTGGCGGCCGCCGGCGAAGGGCGTGTCAAGCCAAACTTTGACAATCTGCAACGCCAGTTCCAGCGGCATCATGCGCTCGCCCAGGGAAAGCATGTTGGCGTCGTTATGCTCGCGGCCCAGGCGCGCCGTTTCCACGTTCCAACACAGGGCGCAGCGGACGCCCCGCACGCGGTTGGCCGTGATCGCCTCGCCGTTGCCCGAACCGCCCAGGACTATGCCGCGCTCGCATTGGCCCGCCGCCACCGCCTCCGCCACCGGCCGGATGAAGCGCGGATAATCCACCGGCGCCAGGCTGTCGGTGCCGAAATCGCGCACCTCATGCCCCAGGCCTTGCAGGAAGACCTTGATTTTTTCCTTGTACTCAAAACCCGCGTGATCCGACCCGATGCCTATTTTCATAAACTGTTCTTTCTCTTATACACATCCACAATAAAGCCAGTGTCGTTTCTTTCAACCTGGGCGGCGGCCTCCCAGAGGTAATCGCTGCGCGCCGGATAAATATAGACGCTGCCGGCCCGCTCGTAAAATTGGCGGGTGTAAGGCCCGGCCCAGGCTTTGAGCGTCGGGTCCGCGCCGGGCCAGTCCAGCCAGGAACTGGAGACCAGAACCATCACCAGGAACTGCGGCTGGACGGCTTCAATTTTGCGAATCATCTCCTGCTGGAATTGGCCGGCGTAAGCGTGCAATTGCACCAGGTCATACATATAAATGAATCCGCTGGCGGAACGGCGGTGGGCGTAGAAATAAATCTGCGGCTCGGAACCAATCACCGCGATGCGCGCCTCGGGCGCGGAATGTTCCCGGATATACCGGGCGATTTCCACCGATTCCACAAACGGATTCTCTCCATAGATGGCGCGGCAAGCGGCCTCCGGCCCCATTTGAAACCAGATGGCGCGATGATGGACCACAAAAGCGGCGCAGGCCGCGGCCAACACGGCGGCCGGCGCCAGACGCGCCGCCGCCAGCCGCGCCCCGGCCAGGGCCTGGGCCGCTGCCGTCACGGAGATGGCAATCAGCAGGCTGAGCACGGGAAGCATGACGATGAAATAATGCCGGCTGAAATAAAACGCCGCGGCAAAGGCCAGCAGGGAAAACCCGAACAGGGTCGTGATGATAAATTTTCGGTCCGTGTTGTTCTTTTCCACGAGCAGGCAGACCAGGCCGATCCCGGCCCAGGGCAGCGACCATTTCACCCAGCCGGAACTGTCCAGAAACGACCGGAATTGGCCCCAGGCCATTGCGCCGTTCAGGATGCCCGCGTGGACTTTTGCATAAGTGAACGTCCAAAACCAGAATTGTTGGAAGGTGCCGAGACGCCACAGGATCAAACAAGTCAAGCCAAAGGGCAGGAGCATTCCGACGGAGAACCAGGCGGTGTTGCGCAACAACGGCCCCCAGGCGACGGGCCGCGTCCGGGCCGCGTCGCGCAGCACGAGGCAAAAACCAAACATGCCGAAATACAGGCCGGGCTGTTTGCACAAAAACGACAGGCCAAAACAGAATCCGCTCCAAAACAGACCCGCGCCGCCGCCTTTTTCGCGGGCGCGCAAGAGGAGCAAAAGCCCGCCCAGCGCCGCCAGCGTCACCAAGTGGGTGGCGTGTCCGGCCAGTCCGAGAACCCCCGGACTCAACGACAAGAGCGCGTAGGCGGCGCAGGACATGATCGCGCCCCAAACTCCGGTGAGGCGGCGGGCGATGAAAAAAAGCAGCGCCAGCGCCGCAAGATTGGCCAGGAGAAAACCGAGGTGGATGCCGCCGATGCTTTGTCCGAAAAGCGCCATCAGCGCGGCGTAGGCGGCGTAGGTTCCCGGCAGTTTCATGTTCCAGGCCAATTGGTAGGGCGGAATCCCTTCCAGCATCAACTGGCCTGAGTAGGCATACTCCCCTTCGTCCCGTTCCAGCGGGATTTGCAGCAGGCGCAGGCGCACGAACACCACCAGGGCGACAATGGCGCACAGGGCCAGCGCGCGCCAGCAGGCGCGTCGAGCGGGCGCAGACAAGGTTTCGGAGTTCACAATTCACGGCGCGCCGGCCAAAGCGGCGCGCGCTGCCTCTCCATCCAGTAACCAGCCGCCGCCCGCGAGGCAATGCTGATTTGCCTTTTTCCGTCCCCTTTTTCTTGAACCCGCTTCGGGCTGCATTTATATCAGTGTGTGCGGTTGGAATATATTTGCCATGTCCAGAGAAGATAAAGCGCGGTTCGTTCCCGGCCAGACGCCCCCGTTGAACCATCCATTCGCCGGCTTGCACAGCGACGGACTTCCTCCCGGCCCCGCCGCGCCCGCGCGGCCCGCCGGCACGCCAGCCGGCCGCATCACCAAACCCGGCCGCGTGGTCTTGCGGCGCGAAACCGCCCACCGCGCCGGCAAAGTGGTCATTGTTATTGACGGCTTTGCGCCGCACATCGGTCTCGCCGCCATCGAGGAGCTGGGGCGAAGACTCCGCCAGGCCTGCGGCTGCGGCGGCGCGGTGCGGGAGCGCAGCATCGAACTGCAGGGCAATCAAGCCGCCAAAATCCGCTCCTTCCTCGAAGCGGAAGGATTTCAAGTGGTTGGCGTCAGGTGAAAATGCCAGATGATAAATGAAGACTCCTGCAAAGTGTCGTCATGGGTGAGACGGCAATAGGTGGGGCGGGCAGTCCACTGCCCGCCGACTGGCTCTGGCACTGGAAACAACATCACACTGCCGTCGTGAGGCGGGCAGTCCCGGCCTGCCGGGAGCCCTCCCGGCCGGCATTGGGGCAATCATTCATTTTCCATTTTGCATTTCCAGGGCCGCGATTTGCCGCGCCAGCTTGGTGGCGATGTCGAACTCATCCGAGTTGGTCAGAAGGATGACGGTCAAACCCGCCTCCGGGAAACGTTGCAGGCTGGCGGAAAAACCCGAAGTCGAGCCGCTGTGGCCGATGTTGGCATGACCTTGCCACGGCTCCAAGAACCAGCCGAATCCATAGGGGTGGGTTGCACCGTTGTTCAATTTGACCGGCGTCCACATTTGCGCCCGGCTGGCGGCGGTGAGGATTTTATCCGTCTCCAGCGCCGCGTTCCATTTGGCCAGGTCGCCCACGGTGGAGACGAGCGCGCCGGCGGAAAAGACATCGGTCAGATCGGAATCGCGCACGATGAACTGGCCGGCGCGGTTGGTTTCGTAGCCGCTGGCGCGGAAAGGCAGTATGGCGCGCGTGTCCCGCCGCGTCGTGGCGGTCATGCCCAGCGGGGCGAAGACGTTTTGTTCCAGGAAATCCCCGTAACTTTTTCCGCTCACGTTCTCGATGATGTACCCGAGCAGATTATATCCGGTGTTACAATAAGCCCATTTTTCGCCCGGCGGAAAATCCAGCGGATGGGCCGCGATTTGGGCGATAAACCGGGCCGGGGTCAAACGGCGGCTTGCCTCGAAACCGTTCAGCCCGGTGTAATTTTTCAGCCCCGAAGTATGTGTCAACAAACGGCGGATGCTGATCTGGCTCCAACTCGGCGGGGTGCCGTTGAGATGGCGGGAAATCTTGTCGTCCACGGCCAATTTGCCCTGTTGGGCCAGCAGGAGGATGGCGGCGGCGGTGAACTGCTTGGTGATGGAGCCGATTTCGAAAACGGTTTCCGGCGTGGCGGGCGTTTGCCATTCGAGGTTGGCCGATCCATAGGCGGCCGTCTTGTCCGTGCGCCCGCCGCGAATGATGGCCAGGGCCGCGCCCGGGATGGGGTGTTGCCGCAGCGCCTCGCGCATCAGGTCGTCCACCGCGTCGCCCCTGGCCTGCCCCGCCCAGCCGAGCCCGGCCAGGAGAATGAAGAACCATCTTCGCATCCGCCCAACGATAATTCCTCCCCGCCCGCCGGGTCGAGCCTTGTTCATCAAGCGCGGCGATGTTTCATAAGCCGCAACTTCGTCAGAACTCTCCAAAGCGCCAATGCAAACTCTCCCGCCACCCACACCAAAAATGCGTAGATGTAAAGCAAACCCGCGAAAAGCCACCACTCGACGGGGCAAATACTTTCCCATCCAAAATCATCTCCAAAGCCATGAAACAAATATGATAAAGCCGTGACAACGCCGATCCACAACACGCCCATCAAGAAGACCAGCGTCAAAATCTTCGCAACCCAGCGGCGAACAGGGCACCGCACAAAGGCCCGAATGCCAACCGAACTCGCAGCAACTCCGAGCAGCGCGCCTCCCAAACTGAAATACCCTCCGGGATGCTGATGAGGCGAGGAATGAAAAAACGCCGAGACAAGTCCAAAAAGCACAGCCAATGAAACCAACGAAATCACCGGATATATCCAGTAAATCTGCCCTGGCGTTGAGACCTGAGTTGCGCCAGCACATTTCCAGCAGCTATTAAACTGGTCTTCGATGCTTTCTCCGCATTTAGGGCAAGTCCACATGGTGTAAGCGATTCTGCCTAAACATGATTCATCAAAGCACTCCTGTTACCGGAAGAATGTAAATGACAGGGGAATGTTTGTCAAGGGAATGGAAGAAAAATGAAACGGTCGGCGGGGGCGCCGACCGCGACACGCGAGGGCGCGTATGCTCCCCGGCATTACAATCAGGATCGGGCGATCAGCGCGCGGAATTGGGCGAATAAGGGCGTGGAATCGTGCGGGCCGGGCGAGGCCTCGGGATGGTATTGCACGCAATAGACGGGCTTGGTCCTGTGGCGGAAACCTTCCACGGTTTGATCGTTCAGGTTGATGCGATCCACCACCACCTCCGCCGGCAGCGTCGCCGGGTCCACGGCAAAACCGTGGTTTTGCGAGGTGATTTCCACCCGGCCCGATGCCAAATCCTTGACCGGCTGGTTGGCGCCGCGATGGCCAAATTTGAGCTTGAAGGTTTTTCCGCCGAAGGCCTGGCCGAGAATCTGGTGCCCCAGGCATATTCCAAAAATGGGGATGCCGTGGTGGAGCAGGTCGCGCGTCGCCTCCACGGCGTAGCCCAGGGCCGATGGGTCGCCCGGTCCGTTGGAAAGAAAAATTCCGGCGGGCTTGCCCGCCAGCGCCTCGGCCGCCGTGGTGGTGGCCGGAACAACTCGCACGCGGAATCCATGCTGGCGCAGGCGGCGCAGGATGTTGTATTTCATCCCAAAGTCGTAGGCCACAATGGGAATGTCCGCCGGCGGCAAGCGGGTGGGTTTAAGCAGATTTTGCGAGCCGCGCGCCAGTTCAAACGTCCCGCTCCGCTCATCCTTCTCGTCCCACAGAAACGATTCCTTGTGGGTGACTTCCCGGACATAATCCACGCCCGCCAGGCCGGGCCAGTTGTGCGCGCGCGCCACCGCCTCCCCGTCCGGCACCGCGGGGGAGGCGATGAAGCCGTTGAGCGCCCCGCGCACGCGCAGCTTCTTGGTCAGCGCGCGCGTGTCAATTCCCTGGATGCCGGGGATGCCGTTCTTTTCCAGATACGCCCCCAACGAGCTTTGCGCGCGCCAATTGCTCACCACCGGCGAGAGTTCGCGGATGGCGAAGCCGGCCACGTGAGGCCGCCAGGATTCAACATCGAGCTCGTTGACGCCGTAATTGCCGATGAGCGGATAGGTCATCGTCACGATCTGGGCTTTGTAGGAAGGATCGGTCAGGATTTCCTGGTAGCCGGTCATGGACGTGTTGAAGCAGACCTCGCCGCA
>JBEKUQ010000109.1:0-6826 GCA_049514835.1 Verrucomicrobiota bacterium
CAGCGGAAACATTGGCGGCATGACACTCGCCCCGGGCCTCTACAAGTGGAGTACGGGTGTTACCATACCAACCGATGTCACCCTGTCCGGCGGCCCAAATGCTGTCTGGATCTTCCAGATCGCGGGAGATCTTACCATCGCCGGCGCCACGAGTGTCCTCCTGAGCGGCGGCGCGCAGGCCCGCAACATCTTTTGGCAGGTCGCCGGCGGGGTGGGGGTGGCCCTTGGCACCACCTCACAGTTTCAGGGAACCATTCTGACCGAAGCTGGGATCAGCTTGCAGACGGGCGCCTCCATCAACGGCAGGTTGTTGGCCCAGACGGCCGTTACTCTGGAGGCCAATATCATTACCGTTGCCCCGGTCCTGCAATCCCCAAGCTTCGCCTCCATCCAACGGGCCGCCAACGGCACCGTCACCCTCCTCATCAACAACACGCCCAACCTCGCCCTCACTCTGCTAACCTCCACCAACCTGGTCAACTGGACCACTCTCGCCACTCCGACCCCGACCGTCAGCCCTTACACCTACATTGACAGCCCGCCCTCCGCCGCAACCAAGCTCTTCTACTGGGCGTTCTATCCTTGAGCATTCTTTTAACCCCAATCATTAGCGACTTTCTGGGGAGCGCGACCAGCCCGCTCAGCGGGCCAGCCTGCTGTTGTTCTGACTTCCCGGTTGCATCCGTCGGCGTCTCGCCGACGGAATCTTCCTTCCAAACCAGATCACCCTTTGGCTGCATCTGAGAGCACATCGCTAATGATTCAGGTGCAATTAGCAGGCGTGCCATTCCTCCATGGCAAGCGGTCGTGTCAAGAAATCACGGGGATTTACAGAGGAGACGGTGGAATAGGGTGCAGGACAAAATTCTTCAAAGGTAGGGACGCCGCGCTGCGGCGTCCAGGTCGGCGCAGCGCGCCGACCCTGCCAAAAAATGAGCTCCGCCTTGATCAGTTTCCCATAGACAAATCAATTTGAAAGGTTTAGGTTCATTCCAATCAAGGAGCTGATGTGAAAAACAGGATAGTTTGCGGCGTGGTGGTTTTACTGGCCTCCCTGTTGGCCGCCCCGGCGACGCAAGCCCAATTCGCCTATACGACCAATAATGGCACGATCATCATCACCGGATACACCGGCTCCGGCGGGGCCGTGATCATTCCAGCCGAAATCGCCGACTTGCCCGTTACCAGCATCGGGGATTGGGCCTTTTATTCCACTGGCGTGATCAATGTCACCATCGCCGACACTGTCACCAACATCGGGGACGGCGCATTCTTTGACTGCGAATCCCTGACCAACATTGCCATCGGAGCAAATGTTGCCAGCATCGGCGATTGGGCGTTTGCTTTCTGCCCCAGCCTGACCAACGTCAATTTTCGCGGAAACCCTCCCGGACTCGGGGGCACCAATGTGTTCTATGGCGATGCAGCAACCGTCAATTACCTGCCAGGCACGGCGGGCTGGGGACCGATGTTCGGCGGTCTTGGCACGGTGCTGTGGAACCCGCCTGTCCCATACCGTTACACGACCAACAACGGCACCATCCTGATTAATAGATACACCGGTTCGGGCGGTGAGGTGGTCATTCCCACCACGATCAGTTTCCTGCCCGTCACCGGCATTGCGGATCGGGCCTTTTATTCCACCGGCGTGATCAATGTCACCATCGCAGACACCGTCACCAACATCGGGGATGGCGCATTTTTTGACTGCGAATCCCTGACCAACATTGCCATCGGAGCAAATGTTGCCAGCATCGGCGATTGGGCGTTCGAGAATTGCACCGGACTGGGCAGCGTGACGATTCCCAACAGCGTCACCAATATCGGGATCTCGGCGTTCGTCATCTGCGTCAGCCTGATCGCAATTAACGTTGATGCTCAGAATGCATTTTACAGCAGCCTGAACGGAGTGCTGTTCGACAAGGCCCAGAGTACTCTGGTTGAATACCCCGGCGGCAAAATCGGCAGTTACAGCGTTCCCGGAACCGTCACCAGCATAGCGCAATATGCTTTTGCCACATGCACCAATCTGACGCGCATCACGATTCCTGCCAGCGTCACCAACATCGGCGACCTGGCCTTTTTAGAATGCTACTACCTCACAACCGCCACAGTCGCCAGCGGCATGCTCACGTTCGGGGAGAGTGCCTTCGGAGGGTGTCTCAGACTGACCACTGTGTATTTCCAGGGCAATGCTCCAAACGCCGATGACAGTTTATTCTCTACCGCGGGGGCGGTAAACGAGCCCGGGACCGTCTATTATTTGCCGGGCACCAGCGGCTGGAGCAATTCTTGTGGAGGTGAGCCGGCCGTGCTTTGGAACCCGCTCATCCAAACCGCCGACGGCGGCTTTGGCGTGCGCACCAATCAATTTGGCTTCAACATCACCGGCACGACCAACATCCCCATCGTCGTTCAGGCCGCGGACAACCTCGCCAATCCCGTTTGGACTTCCTTGCAAGCCCTCACCCTCACCAACGGCTCCTATTATTTCAGCGAACCCTTTCAGCCCGCCAGCCCCGCCCGCTTCTACCGCATCACCTCCCAATAATCAGGTTTCTTATCCGTGAAATCCGTGCAATCCGTGGTAACAACCCTGCCCATCCTGTTCATCCTGTAAATCCTGTCCAAATCCGCCTCCTCCGGCAGTTAAAACGATGTGTCCCAAAAACTATTTTCGTTTTTTCAAATCCCTCTTTTTGGGAGAAAACGCGGTCGGACCGAGCCTTTACAAGGGTTTTTTTGCCCTCCAAACACCCCTTTTTCGACCCTCATTTTGTACCCACGGTGCGGATGACGCTTTTCACCCCCATGCTATCATCACCCCATGAATGCTCATATAGCATCCAACGGCCGGCCCTGTGATCTTGTAGCGGCGGTCTATGACCGCCGCACTTCCCCGGGTGTGGCGTCGCCCCTGTGCGCCGACCAAGCAGCGTTCGGCCTGCGGCCGAACCCGTTGCCCCGCCGCTCCCGCAATCTCCCCAAAATCTCCCCCGCCGCGCTCCGCCTTTTTGCCTTCAGCCTTCAGCCTTTAGCCTTTCCCCCAAACGCCCAGGTCAATCCAAGTCAATCCAAGTCAATCCGAGTAAAACAAGGTTTCAAAAAAAAGTTTCTTATGCCTCGAACACCCGGAATCACACCGCTCTCCGCACGCCTTCCACCACTGCCGGCGCCTGGTCTATTTTGAAAAAATCGCGCCCGCCGGTTGCAAAATCCGCAACCCGTATTACGGTATGACAATGGCTGAACCCAAGAAAAAGCCAATGGCGGGCGGCGCCGCGCTCAAAGCCTCTGCGCCCGGCAGTCCACCGACGCCGGGGCCGAAGGCCGTTCCCGCGTCCCCCGATCCGTTGCTCGCCCGCGAAGAATTGGACGCCCTTTCCCCGCTGCAATTGATTGACATGATCACCGGCAAGCTGCCTCCGCACCATTTGGCCCTCCTGGACATGGTCTATCTGCGCGACCGCGTGGCCGAGATGGAGGAGGTCAACGACCAGGCCCGCCAGGCCATCGAAAAACTGGACGCCGTGGTCGAAAAGCTGCGCGCCCCGGCTTACCGCGTCGGCACCTTCCTCATGGCGGTGGAACCCGACAAGGCGCACGTCTGCGCCGGCGGAGCGGATTATGTCTGCCGCCTGGATCCGCAGATTCCCTTGTCCAGCCTGCAAGTCGGCCAGCGCGTCTTGCTCAACGAGGCCTTTGCCGTCGTGCAAGGTCTCGGATTCGACCGCAACGGACCGATTGTGCGGATTGACGAACTGCTTTCCGGCGGGCGTTTGCGCATCGGCCAGGAATCCGGCCTGCTCTGCTCCGTCCTGCTCCGCTCCGCCCTCCTCACCAAGGAAAAACTCAAGCCGGGCATGGAAGTGCGGCTCGACGCCAACCAGCGCGTCGCCCTGGAAGTCATCGGCGCCAGCAAACGCATCGAGCGCGCCTTGGAAACCGTCACCGAGCTTCCCTGGGCCGCCGTCGGCGGCCAGGACGAGGCGGTGCAGGCCATCCGCGACACCATTGAACTGCCCTTTTTGCACCGGGCCTTGTTCAAGCGCTTTGAGCACAACGTCCCCAAGGGCTTTCTTCTTTACGGTCCGCCCGGCTGCGGCAAGACTTTGCTGGGCAAGGCCACCGCCTACAATCTGCGCCGGCAAATCCGCGAGGACACCGGCGTGGACCATCCGGAGTTCTTCCTCCATGTCAAGGGGCCGGAGATTTTGAACATGTGGGTGGGCGAATCCGAGCGCCAGGTGCGCGATCTTTTCGCCCAATGCCGCGAACGCGCCGCCGAAGGCTCCCTCGCCTTTTTGTTTATTGACGAGGCGGAGTCCATTTTGGGCACGCGCCGCGCCGGCCGTTATCACAGCATGTTAAGCACCGTCGTGCCCATGTTTTGCGCGGAAATGGACGGCCTGGAGCCGTTGCAAAATGTCGTCGTCATCCTCGCCTCCAACCGGGCGGACTTGATTGATCCGGCGATCTTGCGCCCCGGGCGCATTGACCGGAAGATCAAGGTCAATCGTCCCGACCAGACCGGCGCGCAGCGCATCTACGAGATTTACCTCAAGGAATCCTTGCCCCTGGCCGAGCCGAAGGAAGCCCTGGCCCGCGTCCTGGCCGAGGCCCATTACGCCCGCAGCCGTGAGAACCAATTCCTGGAAATCGTCTTTCGCAGCGGCAAGCGCGACCACCTTTATCGCGGCGACCTGGCCAGCGGCGCCGTCATCGCCGCCATTGTCGAGCGGGCCAAGAGCCTGGCCATCAAGCGCGCCATCCAAACCCAGGCCGACACCCTGTTGAGCCGGGACGATCTTTTGCTCGCCCTGCAAAAGGAATACGCCGAGAACGACCTGTTCCCGCCCACCGACATCACCGAGGACTGGCTCAAATTGACCGACTTCGATCCCGACAACGTGATCCGGCTCGGCCCCATCCGCCCGCGCCCGGAGGAGGCCAAGGCGGGCGGCATTATATGAGCCGTTCGGCAGCGCCTCAGGCCGGCCGCCAGGCCCCGGCCGGATTTTGCCAATTCAGATTTTGTCGGTTAGTTTAACGTAGATGACTTCTGCCAATAACATCCCTCCCGTCATCCAGTTCGGCATCGAAACGGAGATTGGCATCGCCCGCGACCCGGAGGAAAACATGGACGTCGTCGCCGAGTCCATCGCCCTGGTGCGCAGCGCCACCAAATCCGGCGTGCTCATGCGCTGGGATTATGACTGCGAGGATCCCCACGCCGACACCCGCGGATTCCATGTCGAGGAATTGCGCCAGGATTTCGACGAGGCCCACTATTTCGCGCAGGATTCGGCCCGGGAACTGAGCTTTGT
Source organism: Verrucomicrobiota bacterium (assembly GCA_049514835.1). Classification (GTDB taxonomy): domain Bacteria; phylum Verrucomicrobiota; class Verrucomicrobiia; order Limisphaerales; family Palsa-1400; genus JBEKOF01. The sequence goes on from JBEKUQ010000109.1 coordinate 5,328, forward strand.
CGAAATCAAAAGCGACCTCGTCCTCGGCAACGGCGCGCGCTTCTACAACGACCACGCCCACCCGGAATACTGCACCCCGGAATGCGGCACGCTCGAGGAACTGACGGCCCACGACCGCGCGGGCGAACGGATTTTGATGCGCTGCGCCCGTAAACTCTCCGAGGAACGCGGCGGCACCGTCCGCCTTTACAAGAACAACACCGATTTCCGCGGCCACAGCTACGGCTGCCACGAGAATTACCTCCTGCCCCGGTCCTTGCCCTGGGAAACCCTCTCCCGCGGCGCGCAGGCCTTCCTGGTCACACGCCAGATCTTCGCCGGCGCGGGTAAGTTCGCGCTGGAGGAGGAGGACAAGTTTGCCGGGCCGGGATTCCAGATCGCCCAGCGCAGCGATTTCTTCAGCGAACTGCAAAGCGTGGACACCATGCAGGGCCGGCCCATCATCAACACCCGCGACGAACCCCACGCCGACCCCGCCCTCTACCGCCGCTTCCATGTCATCCTGGGCGACGCCAACATGTCGCCTTTCGCCACGCGTCTCAAAACCGGCGCGACGGCGCTGGCCCTCGAAGCCCTCGCCCGCAACCCCCGCTGGCCCTGCCCCGTTCTGGCCCACCCGCTCCGCGCCTTGCGCGAAATCTCCCGCGACCCGGATTTCCGCTGGCCCGTCGCGCTGCAGGACGGCGGCGTCTCCACCGCCCTGGCCGTGCAACGGGCCTGGTGCGACGCCGCCCGCCAGTATTGCGACCTGGCCGATCCGGCCAAGGCCGCCGTCTGGGCGGACTGGAACCAAGTATTGACAGATCTGGATGCCGACCCCATGCTCTGCCGCGACCGCCTGGATTGGGTGGCCAAGCTGGCCCTGGTGCGCGAATTCCAGGCCGCCCAAAATATCGGCGACCACGACCCCTGGCTGCGGAGCCTGGACCTGGAATATCACCGGCTGGATTTGGAGGCGGGCCTTTATTACGCGCTGGAACAATCCGGGGCGATGGCCTGGGCGCCGGAGGAGGCGGCGGTGCGGCGCGCCATTGCCGAGCCGCCGCGCAGCACTCGGGCCTGCATCCGGGGCCGGTGCATCCAGAAATTCTCCGAGCATGTGCTCTCCGCCCAATGGGACCACATCACCCTGCAAGGCAGCCAGCGCCCCTTGAAGATTTCGCTGCTCAACCTGTTCGCCCCCAAGGAACTGGCGGTGGCGCGCGAAGCGGTGGAGGCGGCGCGGCAACCGGACGACCTGGCCGGCCTGGCCGAGCCGGCGGACGAATGAGGCCGCGGATGAGGCGGAGGCAGGGCTTGCTTTTTCGCGGGGGCGGGCGCAAATTGAGCGACAAGAAAGGAAACATTATTTATGGCTATGCAAGCAGTTGATCTAACCCAGCGTCCGCCGCGCAGTCCGCGCGTGCGCCTGGGCGGTTACGTCATCCTCCCCCGCATGCTCGACAAGGGGCGGGCCGCCATTAACAACAAAGCCGGGGAGTATCACTTCAATTGCCCGC
>JBEKUQ010000110.1:0-6812 GCA_049514835.1 Verrucomicrobiota bacterium
TCTATACCCACGAACCCACCAACTTCGGCGTGCCCTCCGTCGCCCTCGCCAACCAGTACGTCACCACCAACCGCCAGTCCGTCACCGACATCGCCACCCTCACCACCTATATCCAGTCCAATTTCCCCAGCGTTTACAGCACCATCCAGACTAAACTTCAATCCATGTCCGCCTCCAGCGCCGCCCCCACCAGCGTCCTGGATTTCGCCATCCAAAGCGGCATTGATGAAGCCTCCTTCATCACCATCGAGCCTTACCTCTACGGTTCCAACACCGTCGGTTTGATCAACGTCAACACCGCCACCGCCACCACCCTGGCCTGCATCCCCGGCATCGGCTACAACAACGCCAAAAACATCCTCAGCTACCGCCAGGGCATCGGCGGCCGCCTCAACTCCATCTACTGGCTCAAAGACGCCATGGCCAGCCTCGGCACCAATGCCATGCGCCAGGCCGGACCCTGGGTCACCTCCCATTCCTTCCAATTCTGCGCCGACATCGCCGCCGTCGGCCGCTATGGCCGCGGCTACCGCCGCGTCAAATTTGTCTTTGATTGCAGCTCCGGCGTGCCGCAGATTGTTTACCGGCAGGACCTGACCTACTTGGGCTGGGCCTTGGGCAAATCCGTTCACGACCAATTGCTGGCAGGTACTTTACGATAATGAAACTCTTCTCCAAACAACCCGCTTCCTCCGTCCTCGGCATCGCCATTGACGGCAACCGCCTCGAAGCCGTCGTCGTCCGCCGCAGCGGCGGCTCTCTCCAGGTCCGCCAAACCGTCGCCGCCGACATGGCCCTCGCTCCCCTCACCGGCGATCCCGAACTGGTCGGCCGCGAAATCCGCAACCACCTGGAAGCCGCCGGCGTCCGCGAAAACCGCTGCGTCGTCTGTTTGCCCCTCAACTGGGTCCTCACTCTTCTGGCCAAGATTCCCAATGAGATCTCCGGCCCGGACCTCGACAGCTACCTCCAAATCGAAGCCGAGCGCGGGTTCCCCTCCGCCTACGATTCCCTCTTCATCACCCGTTCCCGCTTTAAAGCCCCCAACGGCGACGAATACGCCACCCTCCTGGCCGTCCCGCGCAACCAGCTCGATTTGCTCGAACGCGCCTTGCGCGCCGCCAAACTCAAGCCCCTGGCCTTTGCCATGGGCATCAGCGCCGCGCAAAGCCCCTCCCAGCAGTCCGCCCAGCGCGTTCTCACCATGGTCCTCAGCAGCCACGGCCTCGAATTGCAGGTCTCCGGCGGCGGCGGCATCATCGCCTTGCGCTCCCTCGATGCCGCGGTCGAAGCCGAAGGCGCCCGCCGCAAGGTCTCCGCCGATCTGGTCGCCCGCGAACTCCGCATCACCATGGGCCAGTTGCCCGGCGGCTTTTCCGAAGGCCCGGGGCCTATCAAGGTCCTGGGCGAGGGCGAAATCACCCGCCAGTTCATCACCGACGTTGCGCCCCGCTTGAGCGTCCTGGGCTTGCGGGTCGAGCCGATGGATCGCCCCTCCTACGTCACCTTCGATCTGGCGCCCAAGCCCGAAATCGCCGCCTCTCCCGTCCTGGCCCTCGCCGCCGCCTATGTCCTCAAAGGCGATGTCGGCCCTGATTTCCTTCCTCCCAAGGTCTCCCCCTGGCGCCAGTTCGTTTCCAACAAGCTTTCCACCCAGAAGCTCGCCTACACCGGCGGCGCCGCCGCCGTCCTGGGCGTCATCGTCGGCGGTCTGTTCGGCTGGCAGCAAATCCAGCTCTACAGCCTGAACAATCGGTGGGGCGCCATTGAAATACAAGTCAACCGCTTGCGCGCCGACAACTCCAACATCGCCAAATACCGCCCTTGGTTCGATCATTCCTGCCGCGCCTTGACCATCTGGTCCAAATTGACCGCCGCCCTGCCCGTCATGGGCGATGTCTCCGTCAAGTCCCTCGAAATCCGCGACCTCACCACCGTTTCCGCCCACGGCACCGCCACCAGCCTGCCCGCTTTCAACGTCATGCGCGAAGCTTTGGGCAGAACACCGGGCGTCACCGATCTCCATGCCGATACCGCCGGCCAGCCGCCCCAGATTCAATACAACCTCACCTACCAATGGGTCCCCGTTGCCGAGGAAGGAGCCACCACCAATGCCAACTGAAACTAAAAATCACGAGAGAACTCTCTTCATCGCAGTCGGCGTCGCCGTCGCTCTGCTCCTGCTCAATTATATCGTCCTCACCCCGCTCTACAACAGTTGGAGCGACCGCCAGGACCATATTAAAACCCTGCGCGGTCAAATCCAAAAGGGTCTCGCCCTCAAGGCCCGCGCCACCAGCATCGAGCAGCATTGGAACGAAATGTTCACCAACACTCTCCCCGTCAACAACACCCTCGCCGAAAACCGCCTCTTCACCGCCTTTCAGGGCTGGGCTCAAAACAGCCGCGTCGTCCTCGTCTCCCAGCGGCCCTCGCAAAAGGACAGCGAGGACGATGCTTATTCCAACGAGGAATGGCACGCCGACGTCACCGGCGACATCCGCCAGATTTTTACCTTTCTCTACAGCGTGGAAAGCAGCCCCATCGGCTTGAAAGTGGATGCCGTTGACCTGTCCGCGCGCGATGACCGGGGCGCCCAACTGGCCCTCGGCCTCACTGTCAGCGGCCTCATCCTCAACCCGCCCACCAATAACGCTCCCAACAATAACGCTTCCACCAATAACCCTCATAGCACGCCATGAGAAATCACATCAGTGCCTTCGGATCATCCCTGATGCTTGGCTTCGCCGTCTTCGTCCTCCCCGCCCAGGACACCGGCGCCGCCTCCGCCGCCGCCCGTCTGGCCGCCCGACGTCTCGCCGAGAGCGGAGGCGCGGCGGCCGTGCCAGCCGCGGACGCCAGCGCGACCAATACTGCCGACGCCGGGACGGCCACCGCCACCGACACCGGCATGACCAACGCCGCTGACGCCGGCGTGACCAATGCCGTCATCACCGGCGCAACGACCAACGCCGCTGCCGACCCGGAGGAAATCGCGCGCAAGGCCCGCCTCGCTGCCGCCGCCAAGGAACTCCAGGCTGCCGCCAAATTGCCCGGCAGTCTGGTTTTGTTGCAAAACATCACCCAGAAAAACATCTTTAATCCCAACCGCCAGCCTTGGACGGGAGACGTGCCCCCACCCAGGCAGGTCGTTACCGAAACCTTCACCCTCCGCGGCACCAGCGAAAAAAAGGGCAAAGGCTTCCTCGCCATGTTCGAAGGCAATGGCGTCCCCAATTTCCCGCCAACCCGTTGCGTCGGCGACCTGATCAACGGCTACAAAATCAAGGCCATTACCGAGACCAATGTCACCGTCATAGACACCAAATCCACCAACAATGCCGAGCAGGTCTGGCACATCCCGGGCGAGGGCCAGCAGGGTGTCACCCGCACCGATGGCGGCCCGTGGAAGCCCGCTTACTACACCCCGGAGTACGTCTCTTTCTCTCGCCCGCGCCAAGCCGATGCCGGACTGCCAGGCCCATCCCAATTCCCCATGCCCCAGCCGATGATCGCGGCGGACACCGGCCCGGTCGCCTTTACCTTCGGCGATACCAGCGGCCAGGATAATTCCCAAGGATTTAACCAACGCAACCGAAACCGTGGCGGCGGCGGTGGTGGTGGCAACCGTCGAGGCGGCGGCGGCGGCAACTTCGGCGGCGGTTTTGGCGTCGGTGGCAACACCCAGTTCGCTCCGCCCGCTCCGCCTCCTGACCCCAACGCCCCTATTGACCCCGCCGTCCTCGCCAGACTCCGCGCCCAACGCGCCGCAGAAGGACAATAACCATGAAATCCTTTTCCCAAGTTTTAACCATCAATCAGGTAGGGCGGGCAGTCCCCCTCGTGCGCCAAAGCCTTGGCGACGGCGCATGCCCGCCGTCGTCCATGCCGTCCACGCCGTCCATGCCGTCCACTTTAAACTCACAAACTTTTACCAACGGCGCTACAACGCCGCGCCAAGGAGACTCCAAAATTATGAAAAACACGACCCCCATCCTGTTGGCCGGCCTCATCGCCGGTTGCCTCGCCACCTCCGCGCTCGCCGCGCCTCAAGACGCCGCCCCGCCCCAGCCGGTCCCACAACTCCAACCGGCTCAACCGGACACCAACGCCCCCGCCGCCACCCAAACCAATGCCGCGCCGGCCCTGGCCTCCAACCCCAATGCTGACTTGACCGCCGGCACCGCCGATCAGGGCTTGACCCTCAATTTGCGCGGCGTCTCCGTTGACAAGGCGCTCAACTACCTCGCCGACTCGGCGGGCTTTACCATCGTCCGCAATGCCCAAACCAGCATGGCCGGAAACGTGGACGTGGTCAGCACAAAACCTCTCAACAAGGAGGAGATCATTGCCCTTTTTAACAAGGTCCTCGCCGATCATAACCTCACCGTCAATCAAGACCGCAACATCCTCACCGTCGAAAGCCTCGAAGCGGCCTATGGTGACTCCAATACCAAGGTCGTCACCATGACAAATCCCACCGACATCCCGCGGGATGCGCAAGTGGTCACTGAGGTTATTCCCGTCCACAGTCTCAATCCCACCCAGGTCGTCAAAGACCTCTACACCCTCATCCCGCGTGGCGCACAGATGAACACCAGCGAGGCCGGCAACGCGATCTTGATGACCGGCACCCAGGCCGACATCCGCCGCTTCGCCCAAATCATCGCCGCCATTGACAGCACCGGCAACGGCGACCTCCAGGTCTTCCTGTTGACTTACGCCGATTCCAAGTCCATCGCCCAGGAACTCAAGGACGTCTTCACCTCTCAAGACACCACTCCCGGCATCAATCCCTTCGCCATGTTCGGCCGCGGAGGCCGTGGCGGCGGCGGCGCTACCGGTAACGCCGACGAAAGCTCCAAGCGCGCTGCCGTCCACGTCAACGCCGTCTCCGACGACGAGAACAACGCCGTCCTGGTCAGCGCCCCCGCCGACTTCATGCCCGGCATCTCCAACATCATTAAACAATTGGATATCCCCCAGGAAGACTCCGTCATCATCAGACGCTTTAAACTGGTCAATGCCGATTGCAACGACGTGGCCAGCGAACTGACCGCCGTGTTCCCGGATCCCAACCTCCAGGCCAATCAGAACACCGGCGGCCGCGGCCAGCGGGCAACCTTCGCCGGCAATTTTGGCGGCGGCCGGGCTGGCTTCGGCGGCGGCGGCAATACTCCCGGCGGCGGCATGAGCGACCGCATGAAAAAGCAAGTCACCGTCAATACCGTGGCCGATCCCCGCACCCAGTCGGTCTTGGTCACCGCCTCCAAAGACACCATGAATCAAATCGAGAGAATCATTGAGGAGATGGACGCCGACCCCGCCGGCCATCAGGGCGTGTTTGTTTACACCCCGACCTATGCCGATGTCCTGGACATGCAGACGGCCATGCAGGACCTCTTCATGACCTCTGGCAGGTCCTCCAGCACGTCCACCACCCAAAATGCCCTCCTCATGCGCATGCAATCCGGCGCCCAGGCTCAATCCTCCTCCATGAGCTCCAGCAGCAGCACTTTCGGCAGCAGTTCCTCGGGCGGAGTCGGCAGCACGACCTTGCGTTAATTCCAAACCTTGCACAATTAATTTGATTATTTTATGACCACATCAACCAAAACACCTGCTCTCGGGAGGAGCGAGCGCCGCCAGTCCCTCGAAACCCTCGCCCATCGGGAGGGGCCAGCCCCGCGAGCCACTGGTAATCTTTTCTCTCTCCCCGCTGCCGGGGAGAAAGCCGGAGCGAGGGGTCCTTCTTCACTTAATCCTAATCTTAATCTTAATCCGGGGAGATTGCTGACTCTTTGCCTCACTGGCTTCGTCTGCTTCTCCTGGGTCTGGCCCGGTCTCGCGGGCGGCGGCGGCGGCGGCGGCGGCGGCGGGCGCGGCGGCGGCGGCGGCGGTTTCGGCGGCGGCGGTGGCGGCTTCGGCGGCGCCGGCGGCGGCGGCGGCGGCGCTGGCTCCAGTTCGACCAGCACCTACCCGGGCCAGGGCCAGGTTGGTTCCGCCAACTTCACCGTTGACCCCATCACCGGCCAGATCCTTTTCATCACCACCGAAGCCAACAGAACCAACATTGAGGCCGCGCTCCGCTTTTTGGATCGCCCCAAGCCCCAGGCCCTCATCAAATGCGTCTTCTTGGAGGTCACCTACAATAGAGGCTTGGACCTGGGCGTCGAAGGCGGCCTCAGCAAGCAACTCAATGCCTCTCAGTCCCTGACCTACAGCAACCTCTTCGGCCTCGCCGCCCAGGGCATCACCCCCAGTACCGGCATCAACACTCTGCCCGGCGCTTCTTTGCTCTCCCTGACCGGCGATAATTTCGCCGTCCTCTTGCGCGCCATTTCAGAGAGGGGAACTGTCAATGTCCTCTCCCGGCCCACCATCCTCGCACGCCACGCCCAACCCGCCGAGATTCTCATCGGTCAGAAAGTCCCCATCATCCAGGGCGTCACCTTCAGCGCCCTCGGCCAGGAAACCAGTTCCATTCAGTACGTCCCCGTCGGCATCGTCTTGGATGTCACCCCCTTCATCTACCCCAACGGCGACGTCGAAATGATCCTCTATCCCCAGATTTCCGAGGTCGCCGCCCAATCCACCCAGATCTCCGGCGGCACCAACGGCAATTTCAGCACCCCCTACATTAACAGCCGTTCCGCCAACACCGTCGTTCTCACTCCCTCCGGCCAGACCGTCGTCATCGGCGGCCTCATGCAGGACAGCAAGACCACCATCAACAGCGGCATCCCCGTTCTCCAAAGCATCCCCCTGCTCGGCGCTATGTTCCGGCACAAACAAACCGCTGTCGCCAAAAC
>JBEKUQ010000111.1:0-6807 GCA_049514835.1 Verrucomicrobiota bacterium
AAGATTAAGATTAGGATTAAGATTAAGATTAAGAGGGGAAACCAAGAATGTGAAAGGCGCCGCCCGGATTCACCCTGGCACAATTTGCATTTAGCATTTGGCATTGGCCTGCTAACCTTCCATGCGCATGGCAAATCGTGTGTTGACAAAACGCAAGGTCTGCGGCGGCACGCTGGCCTTTATCGGCTACCTGCTCTCGCCCCTTTCGTGGTGGAACGACCTCTTCGTCAATTGGCCGCTGGCGCTGGCATTCGCGTGGGGGATCGGTTGGTTCTGCAAACCGGCCTTCCCCGCCAGCCTGATTGTGGGTTATTGGTTGACCAACCTCCTGGGCTTTGTCCTAATGCAGAAGGGCGGGGCGCGAATCATGAGCGAGGAGGACCAGCCATATTCCCGGCAAAGCTTGCGGCGGGACCTGGCGATCTCTGTTCTTTACACCGTCATGATCGTGGCGCTGGTAAGAATGGGGGTGATCGGGCCGATTCAGGATAGCGTGCAAGAGATCCAGAAATACGTTCACCGGTCGTGACCCCAGCCCCACCAACGCCAACTCCGCCCCCCCGGCATCAGGCCCTGTGGATTTGTCTTGTGTTGGCCGCGCTCACCCTGGCCGTCTATCGGCCCGTCGCCGGCTATGATTTTGTCAGTTACGACGACTCGGACTTTGTCACGGCCAATCCCATGGTGCAGGCGGGAGTGACCCTGCCCGGACTGCACTACGCCTGGAGCGCGGAGGTGGCCCGCAACTGGCATCCGCTGACCCTGCTCAGCCACATGCTCGATTGCCAGTTGTTCAAGCTCAACGCCGGGCGGCACCATTTGACCAGCCTGCTCCTGCACACCGCCAACACGCTGCTGCTTTTCCTGGTGCTCCGGCGCATGACCGGCGCCCTCTGGCGCTGCGCCCTCGTCGCCGCCCTGTTCGCCTGGCATCCCCTGCATGTCGAATCGGTGGCGTGGATCGCCGAACGCAAGGACGTTCTCAGCGCGCTGTTCTGGTGGCTCGCCTTATGGGCCTGGCTCGGTTACGCGGGCGGCTCCAAAAATTCCGCGCCAAAGTCAAAACTATTTTATGGGCTGGCCGTCTTTCTTTCCGCCCTGGCGGCGATGTCCAAGCCCATGGTCGTCACCTTCCCCTTCGTGCTCCTGCTCCTGGATTTCTGGCCGTTGCGCCGCTGGCGGCTCCGCGCTTTATCTCCGCCGCCGCCCGCCGCCCGCGCCAAATCGCGCGCCGCGCCGCCGCCCGCGCCATCCGCCGCCGGCCTGCTCTCCGCCCGGCGCCTGCTTCTGGAAAAGATTCCCTTCTTCGCCATCAGCGCGGCGTTGTGCTGGAAGACCTTCCTCGTCCAAAAACACGGCGGCGCGATGCTGGACGCGGCCAATCTGCCGCTGGGCGACCGCATTGGCAACGCCTTCATTTCCTACATTCGCTATCCCGCCAAAATGTTTTGGCCGGCGGATCTTTCGGCCCTTTACATCCGGATCGGCCAATGGCCGGCCTGGGAAGTGGCCGCGGCCGCCATCCTGTTCGCCGGTCTGACCGCCTGGATCGTGGCCCAGGCGCGCCCGCGGCCCTGGCTGGCCGCGGGGTGGTTTTGGTACGCGGGCATGCTCGTGCCCGTCATCGGATTGGTGCAGGTCGGCATGCAAACCATGGCCGACCGCTACACCTATTTGCCATTGACCGGCCTGTTCATCATCCTGGCCTGGGGTGGCGCGGAACTGGCCGCGAGATTTCGCTCGCTCAAATACGCGTTGCCTTTTCTGGCCGGCCTCGCCCTGGCCGCCTGCCTGGTTGTCACGGCGCGTCAAATCCCCTGCTGGCAAAACAGCGAAACGCTTTTCAAAAAGATGATTGACGTTTCCAACAAGAATTTCATGGCCCATTACAATTTGGGCAACTGCTATGCCCGCCGCCATGAAACCGGCCTCGCCCTGGCCGAATACCGCCTGGCCCTGGCCGCCGAACCCAATTACGCCGAAGCCCACAACAACCTGGCCGGCGTGCTCCTGGACGAGAAGCTCTTCGACGAAGCCATTGCGCATTACCGGGATGCCGCCCGCCTCAAGCCCACCGCCACCGCGTGGTTCAATCTCGCCAACACCCTGGCCGACGCCGGCCGCGCCCGCCGCGACACCAATCTTTTCGCCCAATCCGTGCAGGCCTTTGACCAATCGCTCCAGTTGGACCCCGATTCCTACGCCACCCGCAACAACCTCGGCATGCTCTGGCAGGACCAAAACCAAAACGACCTCGCCATCCCCGAATTCCTTGCCGCGGTGCGCGTGAAGCCCGATTTTGAACTCGGCCATTTCAACCTGGCCAATTCCCTGGCCGCCGCGGGCCGTCTGGACGAAGCCATCGCCCATTATCAAACCGCCGGCCGCCTCAACCCCGCCCGCGTCGAAACTTACAACGGCCTGGGCGTCTGTTTCGCCCGCCAGGGAAAAATGGAGGAGGCGGCCCGGGAGTTCCGGCACGCCGCCGAGTTGAACCCCAAGGACTCCGGGGCATGGGACAATCTGGGCAAAGCCCTGGGATCGCAAAACAAAGTGGAAGAAGCCATCGCCTGTTTCGAGAAGGCCCTGCAACTGGAGCCGCGCAACTCCGAAGCCGAATTCAACCTCGGCCTTTCCCTGCTGCATCAAAACCGCCGCGACGAAGCCCGGACCCATTTCCAGGCGGCCCTGCGCCTCCAGCCCGGCTACTCCGCCGCCCAGCAGGCCCTCTCTGAACTTGACAAAGGCAGTGTTGACCGCTGAATCGTTTGCGAGCAAAAATCAACCCATGCCGCTTGGCGCCATCATAGATACCAACGTTTTCCTGAGTTCTCTCTGGTCAACGCAAGGGGCCGCTTTCGAGATATTCTCTCACCTCCGGCGAGGCCATTGGCAAGTCGTGATGAGCAACCATCTGCTGTTCGAGTATGAGGAAGTCGGCAAACGGAACGCATCGGACATGGGGCTTTCTTTACAGGATATAGACAACGTTCTGGATGCGCTCTGCGCTGCCGCGGAATTCCAGCAACTTGAACCCGATTGGATTCCACGCTTAACCGATCCGGATGACGAGCCACTCTTGCAAATGGCACTCGAAGCCAGAGTGCCGATAAATTGACCCGCAACCTCGGGCACTTGAAACCGGCGGAATCTTTCGGCATAGAAGTTTTGACACCGGCCCAGTTTTGGCCAAATTGAGGACAGGTATATGACGACAATACAAGCACAAGTGCCCGACCCGCTGGCCAAGCAAGTGGAAGAACTTGCGGCGCAGGAGCGAGTCAGCATTGACCAGCTCGTGAGCATTGCTCTTGCCTATCAGGTTTCTGCCTGGCGCACGCGCGACACCGTTGCGGCGCGGGCCAAGCGCGGCAACTGGGAGAGTTTTGACCGCGTGATGGTCAAAGTGCGCGATGTCCCTCCGCTCCCGGGCGACGAGAAGACTGAATGAACACCTTTGGACTGCCGGATGAGTTCCATCTCCGATATTGAGCAACACCTCTGTTACCTGCGGGCGGCGGAGTTGTAATTCCGACTATCCTCGGCAGTGCGGCTCGCCACGACGTTAAAGACCCAACCCCGCGATCTTCCCGTTGCATGGTCACACGGCATCATGTGGTGCGCTACGCCGAAGTCGCCATTTCCGAGGATGAGGCCGATTGCGCGGCGCGCTAGCTTCATCGCTCTGCGACATTTCTTATGGCTGTCGCCATGAAGGATGCCATTCGGATGGCTGTGGCAGAGCCCAAAAATTTAGGAGACTGCCATGTTTCTTACTCAGTGGTGCGAGGGTTCACCGCTCCGGCGCGCGGCTTGGCATCGCCTTCTCCAGATACGCCGCCAGTGACGACACTTGAGTTTCCGACAACGGCCCGCCCTCCGCGGCGGCGAATCCCGGCATGACGGTATGCGGCTTGCCGTGGACAATGATCCCCTTCCAGTAATCCAAATCCGTCGGCTTCTTCAAGCCATGCAGGTCCGGCACAGAACTCGCCCGCCGCGGCGAGTCATGGCAAATCCCGCAGACCGCCGCGTAGAGCTCCTTGCCCAGCAGCCCCCGGCCCTTGTCCGCGTGGCACGTCGCGCAATCGCCCTTGAAAATCGCCTTGGCGTCCGCCGCCGCCTCCTTCAGCGCCGTCTTGCGCTCCGCTTCCGTCAGCGGCGTGCCGGGCGGGCGCGAGGGCGGCGCCACCACGACCTGGAGCGTCAACACCCGCTCCCCCACCGAGGTCAAAAGGGTCAGCGTCTTTGTCACCGTTCCCTCCTCCTCATCCGTCAAATCCACCCGCGCCGTCAGCTTGCCGCTGGCGCCGGGAAGCAGCACCCACGGCTCGGCCGGCATCTCGGCCACTGTGCAATGACAGGACGGATAAAATCCTTCGATGACAATCGTATTCGTCCACACATTCGTGGCATGAATGGTGAACTCCGCCGACTCCTGTTCCGCCGTGGCGTGGCACTCATTCGTCTCCGCGTCAAAGACCAGCGTCGGCCCGGCAGGCAGCCCATCCGCCTTCGGCCCTCCTTGTGCCGGCAGCCATCCCGCCGCGGCCAGCGCGCCCAGCCAAAGCAACGCTGCCGCCCCGTGCCATTTCATCTTGGACATGGCCCAACTCTACCAAAACTCCGCCCTCTGACAAATCTCTATTTGCCGGGCGAACCTCCATCGAGGCTTCAATTGTCCTTGCCTTGGCCGCGCAAGATCCGTCACCTGTTTTTAACTTTTGGCCGTGCGGCCATGCCGTTACACTCCAAGGGATGAACATTCCAGTGCCACGTCGAAATTTCTTCAGCGATAATTGCGCCGGCGTGTGCCCGGAGGCGCTGGCCGCCTTGACCGCCGCCAACACCGGCCACGCCCTGAGCTATGGGGACGATCCGTGGACGCGCCAGGCCACCGCCTTGATCCGCGATCTCTTTGAAACGAAGTGCGAGGTCTTTTTCGTCTTCAACGGCACCGCCGGCAACGCGCTGGCCCTGGCCGCGATGTGCGCCCCTTACCACAGCATCCTGTGCCACGAGCTGGCCCACGCGGAGACCGGCGAGTGCGCCGCCCCGGAGTTCTTCGCCGGCGGCTCGCGCCTGCAATTATTGACGGGCGCGCATGGAAAAATTGACCCCGCCTGCCTCGAGGAAGCCGCCGCCCGCCGGGACGACGTTCACGCCCCCAAACCCCGGGCCCTCAGCCTGACCCAGGCCACCGAAACCGGCGCCGTTTATTCGCCCGACGAATTGCGGCGGCTGACCGGCACGGCGCGCCGCCTGGGCCTGCGCGTTCACATGGACGGGGCGCGCTTCGCCAACGCCGCCGCCTCGCTCGGTGTCAAGCCAAAGGAATTGTCGTGGGAGGCCGGCGTGGACGCGCTGACTTTCGGCGGGACCAAAAACGGCGCGGCGGTGGGGGAGGCGATTGTCTTCTTCGACCGCGAACTGGCCGGAGAATTTGAATATCGCCGCAAGCAGGCCGGGCAATTGGCCTCCAAAATGCGGTTCCTGTCGGCGTCGTGGATCGGCCTGTTGCGGGACGGCGCCTGGCTGCGCCACGCCGGCCACGCCAACCGCATGGCCCGGCGTCTGGAAGCCGCCCTGCGCGGCCTGCCGCCCGTAAAGATCGTCCACCCCTGCCAGAGCAACGGCGTGTTTGTCGCCATGCCCGCGGCCTTGAGGCAAGGACTGCGGCAACGGGGCTGGGAGTTCCATGACACGCCCGACAGTTGCCGGCTGATGTGCAGTTGGGACACGACGGAGGAGGACGTGGACGCCCTGGCCAACGATGTCAAGAATCTCATCAACCATCCGTCAAATATATGAAAATCCCTGTCCGGCACGCCGTGCCGCTGTTTTTCGCCGCCGGCCTTGCCGCCCTGATGGCCGGTGACTTGCCCGGTTTGCGGCCCGATGGCTCCGTTCTGCTCCCCAACCAATGGTCCTTGCGGCCGGCTGGAAAACAAATCCCCCTCGGCGATCTCCCGGTGAACATTGCGCTGCATCCCGGCGGGCGGTTCGCCGCGGTGCTGCATTGCGGGCATGGCCGCCACGAAATTATTATGGTGGATATTGGCGGGCTGGCCGCCGGGGCCGAATCCGGCCAGGGACGGCATGACCTGGTGGTCTGGCGGCCTGTGGAAAGCAAGGTGGTGGCGCGCGTTCCTGTGCGCGAGTCCTTCTACGGGCTGGCCTTTTCGCCCGACGGCCGGCGGCTCTATTGCAGCGGGGCCGGGGACGAGGTGCTCCACGTTTTCGATTTTAACCAGGGCCAACTGAAGGCGCAGGCGGACATTCCGCTGCGCGCCGCCAATGTGCGCGGCATCCCTTGCGGCCTGGCCGTGTCCCGCGATGGCCGCGGGCTTTTTGCCGCCAACGTCTGGGGCCAATCCGTTTCCCGCGTGGACCTCGCCGCGCGCACCAGCCTGGCCGAGCTTTTTTTCACGGCGTCCGGCGCGGCCGGGGAAAAGATGATGGACACCAACCAGGCCGCGCTTTCGGAGGAGCAGGCCATGCTGACCAAGCGCGCCGAAGCCCCGCTCGACCCGTCCAGTCCGGACGCGCCATTTCCCTACGCGTGCCTGCTGGATGAAAAGCGCGACCGTCTCTATGTCAGCCTGTGGGCGCAGGCCTGTGTCGCCGTGGTGGATTTGAAATCGTTCCAGGTGGTGGCCCGCTGGGCGGCGCAGGAACATCCCAACGAAATGGCTCTGACCAAATCCGGCCGCTTCCTTTTTGTGGCCAACGCCAACCGCAACACCGTCACCGTCCTGGACACGGCCACCGGCCGCGCCGCTGAAACCCTGGAAGCCTCGCTCTCCC
>JBEKUQ010000112.1:0-6788 GCA_049514835.1 Verrucomicrobiota bacterium
CGACTCGCGTCGGGGAGCCGCCGCCGTGGCCAAGGCTGACGCCGGCGCCACCGGCTCTTGTGGGGGGTTGCGCAACAGTTGGGCCAGCAGCGGCACCAGCACCAGCGTGCCAATGCCCAGCCAGGCAAACGTCCACGGAATCGTGGTGATCCTCAAAAGGTAGTGGCAGAGCGGAGAGATATATACCGCGGCCAGACCCACCCCGCTGACAACTATGCCCGCGATAAAACCCTTGCGCGAGGGCGGAAACCACTTGATGGCCGGCGGCGTGGTGGCCGAGTAACCCAGACCAATCCCCAGCCCGGCGCCGGCGCCAAACGTCAACATCATGGCGGCGGGGGAACGGACCAGCGCCGAGGCGATCAGGCCCAGACCCAGCATGATGCCGCCCGCCGTGGCGACCAGCCGCGGGCCGAATTTATCCTGGCCCCGCCCCGCGAACACCATCATCACGGCGAAACAAACCGTGGCCACGGTGAAGGGCAGCGTGGCGTCGAACTTCGACCAATGCCAATTATTGACAAGGGCGTTGAGAATGACTCCCCACGCGTAGAGCACGCCCAGGATGAGGTTGATGGCCAATCCGGCAAAGACGACGGTCCAACCTTTGTTGGCCGTTGCGGTTCTTTCATTCATGTGTGCCTCCGATGTTAGGGTTGACTAAACGGCGAGCGCCTCCTTTTGCGTCAGGACGCGGAGTCCCTGTTTCTGGAGGACTTCGCCCGCCTGGGTTGGATCCTCCACTTCGATGACCAGGATGGCGCGTTGGTTGGCCACGAAGCCGGAGGTGTTGCAAAGGTTGATCTGATGGGCCGCCAGACAGGCGGCCACCGTGTGCAACGCCCCCGGCTGGTCCGGCATTTCCACGGCCAGCACGTCCATCAAGGTGGCGGCGATGCCCTCCTCTTGCAGCGAGCGGCAGGCCAGGGCCGGGTCGTTCACGAGCAATTTCATCACCCCGAAAGCGCCGCTGCTGGCCACGGTGATGCAGCGGATGTTGATGCCGGCCCGGAAGAGTATTTCGGTGATGCGCGCCGCCTGGCCGGGCCGGTTTTCAGCGAAGACCGCCACCAATTTGACTGTGTTCATGGGATGCTTGGTTACGGACAGTTCAAAGCGACCGCTTGTCAATGACCCGCTTGGCTTTGCCCTCGGTCACCGGCAGGGAGCCGGCGGCCACCAGGTCCACCTTCGGGCGGACCCACAGTTCGGCCCGGAGCTTTTCGACCACCTGGTTTTGCAGTTCCTCCAGGTGCCCCACCTGGCCGTCAAAGGCCGGCGGCGACAATTCCACCTTCACCGTCAAGTCGTCCAACCCATCCAATTGGATGAGGTAATTGCGCCCGATCTGCGGCATGGCCATGAGGACGCGCTCGATTTGCTGCGGAAAAATATTCACCCCGCGCACGATGAACATGTCGTCGGACCGCCCGGTGATGCGGCGGATGCGCCGGTGGGTGCGCCCGCAGGCGCAGGCGCCGGGGATCAGGGAAGTCAGGTCGCGCGTGCGATAGCGCAGCAACGGCATCGCTTCCCGGTTGATGCTCGTCAACACCAATTCTCCGGTCTCCCCCTCCTTCACCGGGTCGCCCGTCGTCGGATTGATGATCTCCAGCACAAAATTGTCCTCCCACACGTGCAGGCCCGATTTGTGCTCGCACTCGAAGGCCACGCCCGGGCCGTTCATTTCCGTCAGCCCGTAGGAATTATAAACATCCAGGCCCAAGGCCGCTTCGATCTTGCGGCAGGTCTCCTGCGTGTACGGCTCGGCCCCCACGAAGGCCTTGCGCAGGGATAGCTCCTTGCGCGGGTCCACCCCCTTTTTCTCCAGAAAATCCGCAAAGTAAAAGGCGTAGCTCGGCGTGACGTGGATGACCGTGGTGCCAAAGTCCTGCATCAGCAGCAACTGGCGTTCGGACGGGCCGGGGCCGGAGGGGATGACCATGCAGCCAATTTTCTCCGCGCCGTAATGCATCATCAAACCGCCCGTGAAAAGTCCGTAGCTCATCATGTTCTGAAACACGTCGTGCCGGGTGACGCCCGTCATGCAAAAGGCCCGGGCCAGCAACTCCGCCGCATTGTCCACGTCCCGCCGCGAAAAGAACAGCGCCTTGGGTTTTCCGGTGGTGCCGCTGGAAGTGTGGAGCCGCAGCACCTCCTCCCGCGACACCGCCAGCAATCCGTCCGGGTAATTTTCCCTCAAATCCGCGGCGGTGGTGAAAGGCAGCCGCCGCAGGCCGTCCACCGATTTTATCTCCTCCGGCTTGAAGCCCGCGGCCAGAAACTTGCCGCGATAAAACGGCACCCGCTCAACCCGGCGGAGCGTGTCCTGGAGCCGTTGCAGTTGCAGGGCCTCGAGCGCGGGGCGTTCGAGCGTTTCCACTTCTTTTTGCCAAAACATGGGATTAGCCGGCATGATATAATTTGCTTTCGTCTTACGCAACACTTATTGCGGAATTTCGACAAGCACGGGCGCATCTCACCTTTGTCGAGATTTCCGGCAATTGGCCGGGCCGCTCCCGTAGGGCGGGCCTCTTGCCTGCCGGTTCGCGCGGCTTCCAGCCGCGCCGGAGCCTCGACAAGAGTGCGATGCGCCAGACCAGCACCCCGATCATTAGCGATTTTTTGGGGCGCGCGACCGTCTCCGTCGCACCCGTCGGCGACTCGCCGACGGAATCCTCTGGAAAAGGTCAAACCGTGTTTGTGCGCAATTGAGCTTGCGGTTCATGCCTGGGTTGGGGGACACGGGACACCTTGCGCGCAAAACTCCGCCAAGAAAAAAGGGCCGATGGCTGAGCCGCCTCGCGCAAAGACCTGGTTTGAACCCTGTTTTGAGTCGCCTCAGACCGTCCAAGGCTTGCGATAGTCGCGGGTCAGCCATTTCGAATCACCGGTGCCGCCGGTGAACTTGAACTGGGCCGGATTCCACTTGAGGTGCGCGTGGTGGTAGTAACTCTGGTTGATCAAATGGCAGCAGATGGCGGAGCGCGCCCCGACCTGCTCATTGGTAATGGGTTTCTTGCGGCTCTTGACGCACGCCATGAAATCGGAAATGTGCTGATGGCTCACGTAGAGTTTAACCGCGGCGTTGGCCAGGTAGCGGTTTTGGGCCTTTCTGACCTCGGCCGCGCAGTTGGTGTCCTCCTCGCTCCTCTTGGATTTGTCATCGGTGAAACTGGCGATGGTCTCGCCACCGACGATCAGCACAAACTTCCCGCGGTTGACCCGCACTTCGCCGCCTTTGCCAATGAAATGCACGCCAAATCCGTCTTTGTGTTCCACCGTGATGCCGCTGGCATAGACCAGTTTCGCGCCGCGTTTGCCGTTCGGATCGCCTGGCGGAATGACCTCCACCGGGCCGCTGTCGTCCATGCCAAGGCCCCACTGGGCGATGTCCAGGTGATGCGCGCCCCAATCGCCCACCCCGCCGCTGCCATACTCCCGGAAATCACGCCACGCCGGAAAACCCTGATGCACGCCGCGCGGACTGAGCACGGAACTGTAGCCGCGCAACGGCGCCGGGCCGCACCAGAGGTTCCAATCCAGGCCCGGCTCCATTTTTTCCTCCGCCAAGTCGCACGGCCGGCCGGGATCCCCGAAGCTGCATTCCACCTTCTGAATCTGCCCGATCACGCCGTTGCGCACCAGTTCGCACGCCACGCGAAATTCATTCATCGAGCGTTGCATCGAGCCGGTCTGCAAGACCCGTTGGTGCCTCTGCGCCGCCTTCATCACCTCCACCGCCTCGTGGATGTTGTGCGTCAGTGGCTTCTCGCAATAGACGTCCTTGCCGGAGCGCAGCGCCGCCAGCGTCGGAATCGCGTGCCAGTGGTCGGGGGTGGCGATGCAAACGGCGTCAATGTCCGGGCGGGCGATGATTTCGCGAAAATCGTTGCAGGCCGCGCAGTCCTTGTTTTTATAGAATGTGTCCACCTTCTGCTTCCCGTCGTTGCGGCGGGTCGTGTCCACATCGCAGACCGCCAGCACGCGTGTCTCCTACCGGAGAAAATTCTCCAGCAAGCCGCGCGATTGCGTGCCCATGCCGATGAAGCCGAGCGTGAGCTGGCTGCTGGGCGGAATCTGTTGCCAACGGGGTTTGCCAGCCGTGGCGCAACCAGCCACCAGTTGCGGCAGAACGAGAGCCGCGCCGCCGGAGAGGACAAAACGTCGCCGACTGATGCCGGCACCGACTTTTCGAGTGTTCATTAGTTAATCCGTTGTTGGAACTTTCGCCTGGTGGCGTTTGTTTTTGCGGTTCTGGGGCAGAGTCTGTGGGTGATATTGGGCCAATTCCGGGTTTTTGCAAGCTCCTCCCCCTTTTTTCGCGATAGCCCCAATCATTAGCGACTTCCCGGGGAGCGCGACCGTCTCGGTCGCACCCGTCGGCGTCTCGCCGACGGATTCTCCTCTTTCACCATTCACAATTCAAAATTCAACCTCATTTTGACATTGTAATACACGAACAACCTGTCGTATATTAATTGTTAAGCGGCTAGACACACGTATGCCATACGGCCTTATAGTACTGGTTGTTTCATTCGGTCTCACTGGCGCCTATGTATTCGTGACGGATGTGTCGCGCTGGTTAAAGGCCTTGGTCGTCGGATTGCTGCTGGTGTCTTTCTACTGGCATTACGGCCTGTTTCTTCAGCTTGCCCTCAGCCTTTGTCTTTCACTTTATTTCACGTACCTTAAGGCGCGTTATTGAAATGTGCGGACCCACTATTACCGCGGGTTGTGGGGCTGCTCGAAGGTAAAGATAATCATAAAGGTATTCATTTGGCCATTGCCTAATACACGAACAACCTGTCGTGTATTAATCGCTGGCCCTCTTTTGCATTTTGACGGCTCGATCTGACACTATGCGCGAACCCCGCTCGACATCGCCGATTACGTTCTTCTTCCTGGTGCTGCCGTGCGGCATCAGTAGTGGCTTTGTCTCCGTCACCCTGCCCTTTGCGCTGACCAGCGCAGGATTCCCTGTCGCGACCACGGCCTCAATCCTCGCAATCGGTATGTCAGCGTACGTTTGGCGTTTCCTCTGGGCGCCAGTGGCTGACCTGACGCTCACACTGCGCCGCTGGTACTTGGTCGGATTGGTCGCCTGTTCTGCCACCTTGCTCCTGCTTGGCCTCACGCCGCTTCGCCAGAACGCGGCGGGAATCCTCACGGCTATGGTCTTCTTGTCCCAGGTTGCGGCCACACTGGTCGTCTTACCGCTGGGCGGTCTGATGGCGCACACGGTGGTCGAGCAGGAAAAGGGCCGTGCTGCTGGTTGGTATCAGGGCGGCAACCTTGGAGGTGCCGGAATTGGCGGGGGCGCCGGCGTGTGGCTCGCCAGCCATTTCTCGAACGGCGTCGCGAGTGCGGTTTTGTCCGCAGCCATGCTGATCTGTGCCGCGGCGCTTTATTTTGTGCCCGAGGTCCGCACCGGGACGGAACGTCTGGGTCAGAAAATGCGCGAAATCGGGCGGGACTTTCGCGACATGCTGCGTTCTCCAATCGTACTGCTGACCATCTTTCTGTTTGCCTCCCCAATCGGCATAGGCGCCGCGAGCAATCTCTGGTCGGCGGTGGCGCCGGATTGGCACGCCGGGCCGAACACGGTCGCGTTAGTCACCGGATTTTTCAACGGTCTTGCTTGCGTCCTCGGATGCGTGGTCGGTGGCTGGTTGGCGGATCGCGTGGGACGCTGGTGGGTGTTCTTCGGCTCGGGCACGATCATGGCGCTAGTGGGCATCATCATGGCCGCCGCTCCACGTTCAGTCGTCGCCTACGCATCGGGCGTCCTCTTCTACGCGTTTTCCATGGGCCTGGCGTACGCTGCCTTCACGGCCCTCGCCCTTCATGCAATCGGTCGCGGGGCTGCCTCCGCAAAATACGCGATCCTTGTGTCGCTCGGAAACGTCCCGTGCTCATATATGACGGCCTTCGATGGCTGGATGCACGACCGATTTGGCAGTGCAGGAATGCTGAATTCCGAGGCACTGTTGGGCCTGGGGTGCATCCTGGTCGGGCTGCTGGTCCTGCGGCAGATCAAAGGCAACACACCGACGCAGAGTCCAATGATAACGGAGACCGCAGGGTGATCCCTCCAACGACAGCGCGGCCCAACAAGACGCTGCCCCGAATGGCGGCCCCCCCACGCAGCCTGGCAATTCCGGCGTCACAGAGGGGCCGCCATCGGTCAGATGAAGCTTCGAGCGGGTTAAGTTAATCTGTGGCCGGATTGTGGGGGGATGAGGGGTCTTGGTCTGGGCGGAATGGGCAGCCCGCTCAGCGGGCCAGCCCGCTGTTGTTCTGACTACTCGCCCGTCCCGGTCGGCAACTTGCCGACCGCTTGTTCCATCGCCAAAACAGATAACGCTACAACATTTTTTAACTGTTTTAGATGCGGCTGCCGCTGAGAAACCCGTTGCCGGGCTTGCCAGAAAGCCGGCCTGGGTGATACGCTCCAGGCATGGCAGAACGCAACGAGACGGCACTGACGGCTCGACACCCCTTGGCCGTGACCCGGACGGAACTGGTTTGGGAGGGCAAATACGACAGCGCGGGGAACCGCGTGGCGCCGTTGCGGGTGGCGCTGCCGTTCCAGACGGTCGAGACGGTCAATGAGTCGGCGGCGGCACGGCGGCACACGCTGGAACTTTTCGGGCAGCACCGGCCATCCGAATGGCGCAACCGGCTGATTTGGGGCGACAAGAAATATGTGCTGCCGTCGCTGCTGGCCGAGTTCGCGGGCAAGGTGAACCTGATTTACATTGACCCGCCGTTCGACACCGGCGCGG
>JBEKUQ010000113.1:0-6782 GCA_049514835.1 Verrucomicrobiota bacterium
CGGGAACAGGGCCAAAGCCTACTCCCACCTGAACCACTGCCTGGAACTGGACACCAATTTTATTCCCGCCAAGCTCCTGCTCGCCGAAATGAACATGCGCCAGGGCAACTCCGCCGCGGCCGTCTCCCTGCTCACGCCATTGATCCAACAGACCAATCTCCCGCCGGCCGTCATCGTTCCGGCCACCTTGGTCCTTGCTCAGTGCTACCTGATCCAAAAGTCCCCCGATCAGGCCGTCGCCCTCTGTCGCCGGATGGAAGTGACGTTTCCGAAGGAAGCGCAAATTCCCTTTCTCGAAGGACAAGCCTGGGTGACCGCGGACAAGCTGGTGGAAGCTCGCGTCGCTTTTGAGAAATCCTTTGCCGTCAATTCTGATTACATGCCATGCCTGGAGGAACTGGTGAGTCTGGACCTCTTTGAATCCCGTTACGCAGCGGCCATGGAACGTGTGAAGAAGCAAATGGATAAGAACCCCAAAGCCCCGCTCCCATTGCTTCTCCAGGCCGAAATCCATATAAAACAAAAGGACAATCCGCAAGCCCAGGCCGACTTGGAAAAGGTCATTGAAATGGATCCCAAGCTCCCTCTGCCCTATCACATGCTGGCCAAGCTTTATTTGGAGCAGAACCAAACGAAGCAAGCCCTCGATAAACTCAATGCCCTTGTCGCCTTGACCAACAGCGTTTCCGCCCTCATGGAGATTGGAATGATCCACGATCAGTCAAAAGAATACGACCTGGCCTGCCAAGCCTATGAAAAACTTCTGAGCGTGGACCCGCATTCCACGGGCGCTCTGAATAATCTGGCCTATCTCTACGCCGAGCATTTTAACGACCTTGACCGGGCTTACAAATTAAGCGAAAGGGCCAGGGAACTTTCGCCTTATGATCCCTACGTGGCCGACACCTTGGGATGGATTCTCTACAAAAGGCATGACTACGCGCGCGCGCTGGCCCTGTTGCAGGACAGCGCGGAGAAGCAACCCAACGATGGGGAGGTTCATTTCCATGTGGGCATGGCCCATTACATGCTTGGAGAGGAAGAATCCGCCCGGCTGAATTTGAATCTGGCTTTTTCCAAAAACAATTTTGAAGGCACCAACGAGATCCTGCGCCGCCTGAGAATCCTGGACATTATCCCCCAAACCGCCTCCGCTGCCGACCGCGCCGACCTGGAACAGCAACTCGAGAAGGATTCCACCGACCCCATCGCCTTGGTCCGGTTGGCTGGCATACAAGAGCGGGATGGCGATTTTAAAAAGGCCGCCGCGGCCTATGAGAAAGTGATCGAACGAAGCCCTCAAAACGCCCGCGCCATTATCCGGCTCGCGCTCCTGGATTCCACCAAACTCGATCAGGCCCAGAAGGGTTTGGAGCTGGCCAAAAAAGCTCACAACCTCGCACCGGATGACCCCTACATCTCCGAATCCCTGGGCCGGATGCTCTTCCAGGCCCTCGACTATCCCTACGCATTGAGCCTGCTGCAAGGCGCCGCGCGCCTGCTGCCAGCGCAGCCGGGCCTGCTGCACGATCTGGCCTGGGCTTACTTCAGCGTGGGCCAGATCGCCGAAGCGCAGGATTCCATGCAACGGGCGCTGCAAACCGGCGCCCCCTTTGACAAGCTCAACGACGCCAAACAATTCCTCGAAATGATGTCGCTATTCAACAACCCGGCCCAACCTCAGGCAGCCGCCCGTGTTCAGCAGGTTTTGGAGACAAATGCCAACTATGCTCCCGCGTTGGTGGCCTTGGGCCGGGAGCAGGAGCATCTCGGCCGTGGCAAGGAAGCGGAACGGGCCTATGAGAAGGTTTTGGCCGCCTATTCTCTCTTTCTTCCCGCCATCCGGCAATTAGCCATCCTCTATGCGCAGGACGGCGACAATGACTCCAAGGCCTATAGTTACGCGGTCAAAGCCCGTTCGGCATATCCGGACGACGAGGAGTTGGCCAAAGCCATCGGCATGGTGGAGTACCGGCGCAAGGAATACGCCAAGTCCCTCCAATCCTTGGACCAGGGCGTCCGGAATAAACGCGACGACGCCGAGTTGTTTTGGTATTTGGGCATGGACTACTATGAGCTCAAGCAGCCCGCCGAAGCCAAAAAAGCCCTGAAACAGGCCTTGGATTTGAAGCTTCCTGCAAAGCTCGACGGTGAGGCGCGACGCGTGCTCGGGCTGTTGCCGCAATGATCGGTCTGTTCCTCAATTAGCAACCGTCCGGTAAAAGCGCATCGGGAGGTTCGGCGCGACGGGGTCCTGGAATTGCACCCAGGTATTGGAGGTAGCGGTGGTCTGCCAGATGGTGTCCCAGTTTTTCAAGTCTGTGGACGCCTGCACGGAGTAAGTATTGCCGGGCGCCACTGGGAAACTGACGGTCACGACCTGCTGCAAACCGTTGACGACGGACAGTTGCACGACGCCTGTGTTTGTCGTCGGATTCATCGTGAAGTCGGTGACCAGGGTGCGATTGGCGGCCAGGGTGAAGGTGTAGCTGGGGGAGGTGCTTTGCGCGGCTCCGTTCTGGGTCCAGTTGGTGAAGGTGTAGCCGATGTTGGGGGTGGCTGTCACGGTCGCCGATTTGCTGGCCAAGCGCGTGATCTTCGCCAGCGAGGGCAAGGACCGGGAAACGTGGGTTCAATTCGTGGAAGTGCTGGAAAAACACAATGGGCGCCGGCACGCCATCGCCCAGGCCAGCATGGACATGAGCAAGGCCTATCAGGCGGGAGTGGCGCAGATCCGGGAGTGGAGATGGGAGGAGGGCAAAGGCGGGGCGCCGGGACGTGGAGAATTACAGCGCGGCTTGCCGCGCGGCGCTCCATGTCCGGCAGGCTGGGTCGCGGCAAAGTTATCTTGACCGCAAACCGTTCATCGTTTAAACCAATCAAACAACCAATGAGCGCCTTGGTGGCGCGGCAAGGAAAACAATGTTGAAATACTTAATTGCGACAACTTTATCGAAGAACGGCCTCCGCACCGGGGCCTTGGCTTTTCGTCCGGCCAGCGTGGCTGTCGCCGCCGCCGTGGGGCTGGTCTTGGGCCTCATTACGTCCGGATGTGGCACCACGGTGCTCCCGCCAATTGTGCCTTCGGTTAACGACAGCAATGCAAGCTCCTTGTCCTTGCACGAAGGAGATGTCCTGCAGATCAAGTTCCCCGGCGCGCCGGAAATGGACGCCTCGCAAACCATCCGGGCGGATGGGAAAATCACTATTCTCAACGCGGGCGAAGTCAAAGTCTCGGGTCTGACCCCAGACCAGGCAGAGCAGGCGATACTGAAGGCTGTCGGCGACCAGATCAAAGTCAAGCAAGTCAGCGTGACCGTCCAAAGCTCGGCCTTTATCGTTTACGTCACTGGAGCAGTCCTTCGGCCCGGCAAGCTCATCTCTGACCGGCCTTTGACGGTTTTTCAGGCGGTCATCGAGGCTGGCATTGATGCCGCCAAGTCGAGCCTGACAAAGGTGAAAGTGATCCGAACGGAGGCTGATGGACACAACACGTATAAGGTGCTAAACCTGAAGAATATCATTGATGGGAAAGTGCAGTCGGAACCGTTCACCCTCAAGCCCTACGACACTATTGTCGTGCCGGAGAAATTCACTTGGTTTTGACCTTGCACAGAAGTGCCCAACAGCCCTAAAGCTGTCGGAAATACCTACAGAAATCCATGAAAATGTATATCCTCTTTAATATAAGGCACTTACATGTAATCGTTGGTTCAAAGCCGGGTGTTTTGTCGGAAATGACTACAGATTGGCTTTAGACTGCATGTTTCTGAATGGTTGGTGTTTTGGTTGTAATAATCTGTGTATCAACAACTTATGACATTGTTACGCACGCTGAATTAGCCTTGGCACGAAACTGGCTACTTCCCAACAGGTTGCCGGTAACGGCAAGCCGAAAAAGGCGTGAAACCAAACCAAGAAACAATGAAAACGAGTTATATCATTAAAGGGCTAATGGGCGTGGCGCTTCTGGCCGCACCATTGGCAGAAGCAAATTCAATCTCATTGGAAGTCATCGCCAATGGCAGCACCGTCTATGATGTGACTGCAACCGGGGTGGCCAGCGGAGGCACGCTGTCGTATTCTGCCACTGTCGGCAGTTGGAATATTGTGGTGAATACATTTACCTATCCGTTTCCCACTTTCGGCACGCTGGCCTCTCCTGATTTGGATACGTCAACTATGGATGCCTATTCGAGCACCGGCGGAACCTTGGAGATTATCTTCTCCGGGAACGATTATACCCAAATTGGCACGGGTGTTCTCACAGTCGGTGGAACGGCCGACAATATGACCGGTATCTACACCGCTTATTATGACAGCGGCAATACGCTGGGGGCTGAAACAACCTTGATCGGATCCACGACTGCAATCACAGGCGGATCGGCGCAAGGCAATGTTGGAGCTGAACCCAATTCTTTGACACAAGACATTCTCCTTACTGCTGGTGCCGGCGGTGGCCATGCGAGCTTGGATGCTGAACTCACGGTTCCTGATGGTGGCTTGACGATCACCCTCTTGGGTGGAGCATTGCTGGGTTTGCGTATGTTTCGCCGCAGGCTGGTCTGTTAAGAACATCGGTCCGCCTTAGGCTTCACTTAGCAAGACGTAGGTTGCACATAAGTCCTCCAGTTCTGCTGGAGGACTTTCGGTTTTTGAGAGTTCCGGGAGTGTGGGCAAGGGAGTGATTTAGCTGCTCATTGCCGGGAAATCCGTCCTGGGCGTGGTTCTTGGCGCGCAAATAATAATGGAGCCGGAAAATGGCCAGGCGTGAGCAAAGGCCAAGGGGAGAGTCGTTGGACAAGAGGGGACGTCATATTGGAGGTGGACGTTGGAATCATCCCCTGAAGGGCTGGCTGATACTCCAACCTGATCCTCGTCCATTTGCCCGTCCGTGGCAGTTGGCCCAACCAAGTGGAGATTTATTTCTCGGGGATTCAAAGAAAGGTGCTCGCCCCCAATGCCTTCTCCAGTCTCGTCCAAATGGCCCGCCGCCTCCTGGCCTTCCAGCACTTCTATGAACAAATCGCCAAGGATTGGAAGCGGGGCGGAAAGCACGGGAAATTCATGGGGTGATGTAAACGGCTGGTGGAAAGAGATTTAATAGATGGCGCTGGACTTTGTGGCCGAAGTTTTTCACACTGCGGCCATGTCAAAACGATCTCCATTCGGGAAATGCGAAGTTCCAACCTCTCTGGCTGAAGTCCAAGTGCGTTTGTTGGACAGCCGAAACGACAAGGCCCGGGTGCAGCGGCTGCTCCGCCAGTGTCATTATCTGCGCGGTGTCCGCGCCGTCGGCGAGCAACTCTTTTACGCCGTTACCGACGGAGGCGGCGAGTGGCTCGGGGTGCTGGTTTTTTGCGCGGCCTCACGCCGCTTGCGCGGGCGCGACCGCTGGATTGGCTGGAGTGAAGAGCAGCGCCGCCGCCGTCTGCCTCTGGTGGTCAATAATTGCCGGTTCCTGCTCCTGCCCGACAAGACCTTTCCCAATCTGGGTTCCCGCTCCTTGCGTCTGGTGGCCGACCGGCTCAGCGCCGACTGGCAACAACGCTACGGCCATCCGGTCCTGGTCGTGGAAACCTTTGTTGATCCGGAGCAGTTTTGCGGCACCGTTTACACCGCCAGCGGCTGGCAGGAACTGGGACCCACCGACGGCTTTGGCCGCCAGCGCCGCGATTTCTATGTCAAACATAACAAACCCAAGCGCCTGTTTGGCCGCGAGCTTTGCCGCGACGCCCGCCGCAGTCTGGCGGCCGATCAACTCAAACCCGCCCTTGCGCTGGTGGAAGCCAAAACCGGCCCGCGCACCGATCGCAGTCCGGCGCAGATTCGCTCGCTGGTCGAGCGTCTCAAAACCCTGCCCGATTACCGCCAGCGCATCGGCGTTTACCCGCTGTGGAGTCTGGTGGCGATCACGCTCCTGGCTCATTTGTGCGGCGCACCCCGCGGCCAGAAGGAGTTGGCCAAATTTGCCAAAGGCCTCAGCCAGGCCCAACGCGCTGCCTTGGGTGTGCGCGAACAACCCGACGGCTACCCGGCTCCCAGTCAGCCCACCTTTTGCCGCATGATGCAACACCTCAACGCCGACGAGTTGGAAAGGCTTTTTCTGCAAGCCCAGGAACAGATTCGCGGGCCGGCTCCGGTCCAGGATTTGATCGTCCTGGATGGCAAAGAACCACACCAAGGCGGCGGCCATTCCGTGCTCACCGCCATCACCGTGCCCAGCCAGCATTACCTGGGCAGCGCGATCGTGGACACCAAGACTAACGAAATCCCCGTCGCCCGGGAGTTGTTCCACGAACTGGACTTGGATGGCCGCAAAGTCAGCCTGGACGCCCTCCATACTCAGGACCAAACCGCCCGCGACACCGTCCTGAAACACGGCGCTGATTTCCTGATGACGGTCAAAGACAATCAGTCCATCATCAAGCAGAACATCGAAAAACTGGTTCCCGCCCCTCCGGCGGATTTTTCCCCCTCGCCAGGCCACCCCCACGCTGGCCGGCCAGCGTGAGTTCAACAAAGGCCAGCCCGAACTGCGGGTGCTCCGTTGCCAGCCCGCCACCGGCGAGTCAGTGGACTTCCCGTGTGTCGAACAAATCGCCCTGCTCCGCCGCCACCTGCGACACCACCGCCCCGAAACCGTCGCCTTGGTGACCAGCTTGCCACCAGAACAATTAAACGCCCGGCAATGGCTCCAGTTCAATCGCGCCGCCTGGGGCATCGAAGCCGGCTTGCATCAGCGCCTGGATGTCTCCCACCTCGACGATCTCTGCCGGGTG
>JBEKUQ010000114.1:0-6763 GCA_049514835.1 Verrucomicrobiota bacterium
AGGCGCCTCCGCTGAACGCCGCGATCAACTGGCCGGTTTTTCCCCTCGCTGTAACGCCGCCCTCCCAGCCGTTTTCACCCGTGAGCGAGGGGCGGACCTTGCTGCCGCTGTCCTTCAAAGTATCGGCCATTTCCGCCGCTTTGGTGTAAGCTATGGCGAGCAAATTGCTTCCCTTGTCCCGGTCCGTCGTCGGGGTTTTCAGGTGGCCCACCACGATCATTTTTGACGACCACGACTGGACGCTCTCACCGGGCGCGTAAGCGACCAGCGCGACCCCTTGGATGTTCAGTTCCTTGGCGCGTTTATTCATGGCCAGCAGCGCCTTGTCGAAAAGTGCCTCCTCCAAACTGCTCAAGCCGGTGACATTGGCGGCGGGATTCGTTTTATCCTGGGCCGGTGAAATGGGAGTGCTCATGAGCAGGGCCATCGTTGGCAAGATCAATAATCCTCTCAGAACATAATTCTTTCGCATAATCGTTCTTTCTTGGGCGCCGGTCAAATAATACCGCGCTGACACCAACAGAAGTGGACGTTCCCGTCCTCCCTGTCACGCCAAATCCGCGTAGGGCAGCCATCTTGGCTGCCGTTTGGGGCGGCATCCAGCGAGCATTCGGGTCACATCTGTACATTCTACATTTGTGCCAGCGGTCAAACCATATTCTCTCCGGCCTTATCCGTGTTCATACCTGAAATCCGTGGTAACAACCCTGCCCATCCTGTTCATCCTGTAAATCCTGTCCAAATCCGCCTCCTTCGGCAGTTAAAACGATATGGCCTCAAAACTATTTTCATTTTTTCAAATCCCTGTTCTTGGGAGAAAAGGCGGTCGGACCGAGTGTTTACAAGGTTTTTTTTGCCCTCCAAACACCCCCTTTTCGACCCTCATTTTGTACCCACCGTGCGGATGCCCTTTTTCCAACCCATGCTATAATGCCCCCATGAATGCTGCAAAAGCATCCAACGGCCGGGCCGGTGAGATTGTAGCGGCGGTCTATGACCGCCGCACTTCCCCGGGTGTCGCGTCGGCCCTGTGCGCCGACCGGGCAGCGTTCGGCCTGTGGCCGAACCATCATGCCCGTTGCTCCGGAGACCCCGCGAAAACCTCCGCCGGCCGACCCATCTCATTTTTATCATTTATCATTTATACTTTATAATTTCCCCATGAAGAGTTGCACCTCAGTTGCACCTAATTGCACCTGGTTGCAGTTAGTTGCACCTAGTTGCACTTCCAGAGGGGGGGAGGGGGGCCTCTCCCAATCTCAATTATGATTCGAACCGCAGAAACTAAACCGCTCCCCCAACGCATTCGCGGGCCTCGGCGCCGCCCGGCATTTGGCTTGGATGCCCTGGGGTCGCAATGTTACCCTCCATCATGCCCGCATCCCTGACCTTGAAAATGACGGCGGCGTTTCTGGCCCTCGTCCCGTGGTTGGCCGCGCAAGACGACACCAACGCGCCCGCCGCCGCGCCCCTCCCTTTCCCCGTCAAAATCCAGGTGGACGCCGCCAAAACCACCGGCGAAATCCACCCCATCTGGCGCTTCTTCGGCGCCGATGAGCCTAATTACGCCTACATGAAGGACGGTCGAAAACTCATCGGCGAACTGGGCCGCCTCCGGCCCACCGGCACGGTTTTCTTCCGCACCCATAATCTGCTCAACTCCGGCGACGGCACCGCCGCCCTCAAATGGGGTTCCACCGGCGCCTACCACGAGGACGCCGCCAGCCGGCCCGTCTATGACTGGACCATCCTCGACCGTATATTTGACACTTACCTGGAAAACGGCCTGCGCCCCTACGTGGAAATCGGCTTCATGCCCAGGGAATTTTCCATCCATCCCGATCCTTACCAGCACCATTACACCACCGAATCCAACTACGGCTCCATCTTCACCGGCTGGAGCTACCCGCCGAAGGATTACGCCAAATGGGGCGAACTGGTTTATCAATGGGCCAAACATTCTGTTGACAAATACGGGGCGGCCGAGGTGGAGCAGTGGTACTGGGAGGTTTGGAACGAATTCAACATCACCTACTGGCACGGCCGCCCGGAGGATTTTTACAAGCTCCACGATTACGCGGTCGCCGCCGTGCGGCGCGCCCTGCCCTCCGCCAGGGTGGGCGGCCCGGACAGCGCCGGCGCCGGGCAGGCCCTGCGCAATTTTTTGGAACATTGCGTTCATGGCACCAACTACATCACCGGCCAGGTCGGCACGCCCATTGATTTCCTTTCCTTTCACGCCAAGGGCGCGCCGGCCTTCACCAACGGCCACGTGCGCATGGGCATCGCCAACCAGCTCAATGTCATGAACGGCGCCTTTCGCATCATCGCCGGCTTTCCCGAATTGAAGAGCAAGCCCATCATCATCGGCGAATCGGACCCCGACGGCTGCGCCGCCTGCCTGGGCGGGGCTTTCGGCTACCGCAACGGCCTGCAATTTGCCGGCTACACCGCCGCCAGCTTCGCCCGCGAATCGGATCTGGCCGACCGCTTCGGCGTCAACCTCGAAGGCGCCCTGACCTGGGCCTTTGAATTCGAGGACCAGCCCCTGTTCAGGGGCTTCCGCGTCCTGGCCACGGGCGGGATTGACCTGCCCGTGCTCAATGTCTTCCGCATGTTCAATCGCCTGGGCGGCCGGCGGCTCACCGTCCAAAGCGACGCGGCGGTGCCCTTGGATGATATCCTGCGCCGGGGTGTCCGGGCCAATCCTGACGTGGCCGCGCTGGCCGGCCTGGACGGCAAAACGCTCGGCGTCATCGTCTGGCACTACCACGATGACGACCTGCCCGGCCCCGACGCCGCAGTGGAACTGGAAGTCAATAATTTTCCCGCGACCGCCGGGCCGGTGCGCCTGCAGCATTTCAGAATTGATCAGGAGCACAGCGACGCTTACGCCGTCTGGCGGCAGATGGGCAGTCCAGAACGGCCCACGCCCGAACAATACGCAAAACTTGAACAGGCCGGCGAACTCACCGCCCTGGGCGCGCCGGAAACCGTTCCCGTCCGCGACGGGCAGGCGTTGGTGCGGTTCGCCCTGCCGCGCCAGGCCGTCTCGCTTTTGCAATTCGCTTGGTGAGATTCTCTTAGCTGTGAACCAGCCGCTGCTCGGCAATCTTCCATTCAAGGTTGTGTCCGCTATGCTGTTCCCTCTCCGCTCCCATCGGATGGGAGGGGAGAGGGTCAGGGTGAGGTGAGGGTTCTTCCTGCTCCCAATCTTAATCTCAGGGTCCGTGCAAAAATGACTTCCGACTCACCGGCGACCTTTGGCACAAGGCCATCGCCGAAGATTGAGAATTGGTCATTGAAAATTTGTCATTGGCAATCGAAAACCCCTTCTCCAATTGCAAATGACAAATTTTCAATTCTCAATTTTCAATTGCCTTCAAAGTTGCGCGTCCGGGCCGCCACTTCGATCCTGTTTGAATTGCGCCTGATTATCGGAAGTTGTTTCCGCACGGCTCCTTAATCCCCCTTAGTCCTCCGCTCAGAACCGCGTCAACAATTGCAATGCCTTGACCCGCTTTTCAATGGCCGCCCGGCTGGCCCGCGCCGTCGCCGTCAGGCCAAAGCCCTCGCAACAAAAGGACGCCACCGCGCTGCCATAAACCATGGCCCGGCGCAGGCCGGCCTCCGCCGGGCCGCGCGCCGCCGCCAGCCAGCCGATCATGCCGCCGGCGAACGAATCGCCCGCGCCGGTCGGGTCCGCCACGCGCTCCAGGGGGAAGGCGGGGCAGAGAAAAAGCTGGCCGCCGGAGGAGAGGACCGCGCCGTGTTCGCCCTTCTTGACAATGACATGCTTCGGGCCGAGCCGGTGAATCTTTTTGGCGGCCCGCATCAGGTTGTCCTCCTGCGCCAGTTGCCGCGCCTCGCTTTCGTTGAGCACAAAACAATCCACCCGCCGCAGCAGCTTCAACAGATCGCCCAGCGCGATGTTGAGCCACAAATCCATCGTGTCCGCCATGACAAATCTCGGACGGCGCATCTGGTCCAGGACATGGCCCTGCAACGAGGGGGCGATGTTGGCCAGCAGGACAAACGGGCTGTTCCGGTACGATTCCGGCAGGCGCGGGAGGAAGGTTTCAAATACTCCCAGCTCCGTGGCCAGCGTGCGGCGATTATTCATATTGACTTCATATTCGCCCGACCAGTGGAAGGTCTTGCCCGGCGCGATCTGCAAACCCTCCAGGTCAATTTTGCGTTTGCGGTAAAGGTCGAGATAACGCCGTGGAAAATCGTCCCCCACGATGCCGACCAGCTTGACCGGCCCGAAAAAGCTGGCCGCCACCGCCGCATGGCTGGCCGAGCCGCCGAGCAGCCGCGGGTTTTCCGCCCGCGGCGTCTTGATCGAGTCCAGCGCCGTCGAACCAACAATCAGCACGCTCATTTTAATAATTCAGGGTTCAAAAATGTCGAACTGCCGTTAGCGCTTTGCCCCGCCAATCGCCACAACCGGGAGACAGTGCAATTGACGGACCATGCGACCCAGCCGCTTATGCCGGATGCAACGACCACTCCCGGGCCTGGGCGAGCCAGGCAGGCGAGTATTCCGGCCAGTCATGCAGCGTCTCCGGATCGAAATCCGCGCCGTTGGGCCAGACGAGCGTATGGGCCTCCGGGTCAATCCGCACCTGCTTGAATAACGTCAAGTCGCGCAGGGGTCCATAGAGAGCGCCGGCCAGCACAGGCAGGAAATGGACGACCTGCTCGGTCGCATCGTCGAAACCAACCCGCAAAGTGTACGGGTCCAAATGTTCCAGGCCGGTCACTCGATAAATGGGATGATTCATAATCATGGCCTTAACTCAAAGGTGCAATAGGCAGGGAAGGTTGTCCAGCCTGTAACCGTTGCCAGTTGGCCAAGCCCAATTCACAACGGTAAATAAAGAATCTGGTTCAGGGCTTCCTCCGGCGTGGCCGATTTGGCGATGATCTCCAAATCCGCCACACACCGCCCGATGGAAACGTCCAATTGCCGCGCAAATACAACGGTGGAGAACATTTGCCCGATCCTCTGCCGCCGCGCCGCCTCGACCAGGAGATCCGGGTCGCGTGTGAACAAAGCGCGCCGCAACTCAGTTGCCCGGTCCAGCAACTGATCGTCCGGTATCTGTGTGGTTCCATCCTGATGCGCGGTCAAAACGTCAACATTCCTCCGCCGCAAGCCCCTGGTGATGGCCAGTGGCACATGGACATCCATGTAGAGAGAAAGGCTCAAGACGCATTGGCGGCCGGGCGAAGGCGTGTTTGCAACGGCGACTTCCCTGTGGCGGCCTGCAATGTCCTGAGTTCGTCCCTCTGTCTTTCGATCTGTGCTTCGAATTCAGCCGTGTGGTCGTAGTAGAACGCGAGTGCCGCATGAATCTCTGCCAGCGAAAGATGCGGGTGCTGTTCGTGAATGGCGTCGGCGCTCCAGCCATACGCCAAATGGTCAAGCACAACCTCAATCACTTTCACATTCTTTCCGCCAATCCATGCCACACCCCTCTCATCCTGCAAAATATGTGAGATGCCTTCGGCTGCTGTCATGTGCCCAATTTATCTCCGCGCGCACCACCGCGCAAGCCAAACTCTCATGTGCGGTGGACGGTTCGGCCAGGCTTATGATTCTGGCAATCCAACCGCTTCTTGAATTCCTGGCACGCTTGCGCGATGTCCGGCGCGTTGAGGATGGCCGAGACCACACAAATCCGCTCCGCTCCCGCCCGCAACACGTCGTCCACATTCCCCAGGTGGATGCCCCCGATGGCGAACCACGGTATCTTCACGTTCGCCGCCGCCCAGCCCACGTATTCCAGCGTCACGGGCCGCGCGCCGGGTTTTGTGCCCGTCGCATAAACCGGGCCGACGGCGATGTAGGCCGGCCCGGCGGCCAGGGCGCGCGCGGCTTGTTCGGGAGCGTGCGTGCTCAAACCCAGCAGGGGCCGGGAAGGCCCGGCCGCAAGTTGCGAGACGTGCGTGAACCCGGCGTCGAAAAAATCTTCCTGCCCCAAATGACAAAAGTCGGCGCCCAATTCGCAGGCGATGTCCCAATGATCGTTGATGACCAAACCGACCTTGGCGCGCCGCAAAACCGGCTGGATTTCCCCGGCCAGTTGTCGGACTTGCTCCGGCGAACAGTCCTTGGCGCGCAACTGAATCAAATCCGAACCGCCCCGGCAAAGCTCCTCCGCCACCGCCGCCGCGCCCCGGCCCCGCAGATAGGCCGTGTCAATAAAACTGTAAAGACGGCATTGGTCGAGCGGTTTCGTGGAATTATTTCAAGCCGTAGCGTTTTTTAACTTCAGCGTGGGTCAGGCGCGGCTTGCCTTCGTCGCGCACGCGAGCCTCGGTCACATCGAGATAATCGTTCAAGTCCTCCAGTTCCTCGCGCAACGCGGCGATTTGCTCGCGCTTCTTGGAAATGGAGCGGACAACGGCTTGATGGGCGGTTTTAGTCATACCTCACGCGTTTTCTTCCAGCAGTTCCCGGCGGGCGCCGCCGAGGAGTTGTTCGAGAAAAGTCGTCGAGTAGGTGCCGCGCCGGAAATTCGGGTCCTGCAATATGGCCTGCTCAAAGGCAATCGTCGTGGTGATGCCGGTGATCATGTATTCGGTCAAGGCCCGGCTCATGATGTCCATCGCTTCCCGGCGGTCTTTGCCGTGCGCGATCAGCTTGCCGATCATCGAATCGTAATTGGGCGGAATGGAGTAACCGGCATAGACATGGCTGTCCACCCGGGTGCCGCGTCCGCCCGGCGCGTAGTACATGGCCACCCGGCCGGGG
>JBEKUQ010000115.1:0-6763 GCA_049514835.1 Verrucomicrobiota bacterium
CCTGGGTTGAATTGGTTTGGGCGAGGGCGCTGCTGCCGGCTGCCATCCAACTGACAGCCAAAGCGGTCAACATCTGGCAATCACGTTTCTTCATAGTCTAGTTCTCCTGTGGGCGACGCGCTTGGATTCTTGCAAGCATGGCTGGGTTGATTGGAGCCGGAGGCCCGGTTGTTTCGGCCGGCGTGGTGGAAAGGCCGCCGCCGGTGTCATTGCCGCCGCTGTTTCGGTTTTGTCCGCCGCTATTTGCTCCGGCATTGTCATCGGTCGCGGCGGCGAGGCCGGTGGCGTATTGCGCGTTGTCAACCGTTTTGCGAGTTGGATCGCTGGAGCCGTACGAAGGCGGCACGAAAACCTTGATCCAAGGGCCGCCCTCTCGCCGTGTCATGCCGTTTTGGTCCTTCAAGATTACGACCTTGTGGTTGGAATCCATCAGTTTAACTTCCGACAGTTTGATTTCCTGCACGATGAAGCCATTGATCTCATGGTTGACAGCAACTATTCCGGATGTGGGCGCCCCGTCTCCGGCGAAAAAGGCGTCAAATCCTTTCCCCATTTTTTCGGCCGCCCCACGAAAGCTGAAGGTCTCGATGTGCGGCGGGCGTTCCCGGTTTGGCTCGGCGCGCCCCCGATCCGGGTCAAATATGTTTCTTTGGATGATGAGTTGAAATTGGGAGGCACCGCTCCGGTTGGTCGCCTCCATCGCAGGATTGGCCAAGCCCTCCCCGGCGGTTGCGGCAAGTTGTGTCAAAGGGAATCCCGAGGTCGTGAGGTATGCTACGGCCAGGCTGGTGATCAATTTTGGAAATGAATTCATACAACCTGATTGGTTGTATGCATCAAACGTGCCAGCAGGCGACAAGGCCTTTTGCCGGCAAAAGCAGTGGGATGAAGGACTTAACCGCGCAAAGGTTGCGCGATGCTGTGCAAGGGCTGCACCAACTTCATGCCACTGGGATTTGCCCTGAACCAAGCTTGATAATGCGCATACAACTCAACCAAACCCAATTCGCCATCCTTTTTCCTGGTCTGGCTGGGACGGGCGGATTACCACGGGGCGATTATTTTAGTTTGCGCTGGAGGATTTCGCCGATGAGGGTGGGGTTGGCCTTGCCTTGGCTGAGTTTCATGACCTGGCCCTTGAGGAAATTCAGGGCGGCGGCTTTGCCGGATTTGTAATCGGCGGCCGGACCGGGGTTGGCGGCAATGGCCTGGTCGCAAAAGGCCTCGATGGCGGAGGTGTCGCTGACCTGGGCCAGGGCTTTGTTCTCGACAATGGAGGCGGGGGATTGGCCGGTGTCAAACATTTCAGAAAAAACTTGCTGGGCGATGGAGCTGCTGATTTTTTTGGCGTCCACCAGGGCGATGAGTTCGAGGAGGTGTTGGGGCTGGAATTTCAGATCGGCCAGGGTGGTCTGGGTGTT
Source organism: Verrucomicrobiota bacterium (assembly GCA_049514835.1). GTDB lineage: Bacteria > Verrucomicrobiota > Verrucomicrobiia > Limisphaerales > Palsa-1400 > JBEKOF01. The sequence continues at coordinate 1,422 of JBEKUQ010000115.1, forward strand.
GGCCAGCCTGGCGCGGAGGTTGTTGATGACCCAGTTGGCCAGGGCCTTGGGGTTTTGGGACTGGCGGGCGAGGGCCTGGAAGTAATTGCCGAGGGGCACGTCCCAGACAAAGGTCTGGGCGTCGGAGGCGGGGAGTTGGAAATCGCGCATGAGGCGCTGTTTCTTGGCCAGGGGCAGTTCGACGACGCGGCGGGAGACCTGCTCCAGCCAGGCCGGGGCGGGCTGAAAAGGCATGAGGTCGGGATCGGGGAAGTAGCGGTAGTCGTGGGCCATTTCCTTGGAGCGCATGGGTTCGGTGACGCCGGCCTGGTCGTCCCAACGGCGGGTTTCCTGGCGGAGCCGGCCGCCGGCTGTCAATACTTGGATTTGGCGGGGGATTTCGTATTCCAGGGCGCGCCGCACGCCGCTGAAGCTGTTCATGTTTTTGATTTCAATTTTTTTGCCCAGCTCGGTGGCGCCGCGGGGGCGGATGCTGACGTTGACGTCGCATCGCACCATGCCTTTTTCCATGTCGGCATCGCTGACGCCGCCGTAAATAAGAACTTCCTTGAGGGCGTTGAGGTATTCGTAAGCCATCGCGGCGCTGGAAATGTCCGGTTCGGAGACGATTTCGAGGAGGGGCACGCCGGCGCGGTTGAAATCCACGCCGCTGTGGCGGTCGAAGTGGGAATTCTTGCCGACGTCCTCCTCGAGATGGGCGCGGGTGATGCGGACGCGGGCGAGGCGGCCCTGGAACTCGAACTCGAGCCAGCCGTTGCGGGTGGAGGGCTGGTCGTATTGGGTGATTTGATAATTTTTGGGCATGTCGGGATAGAAATAGTTCTTGCGATCGAACTTGGCGAAGGCGGGGATTTCGCAATGGAGAAGAAGGCCGGCCAGGACGGTGAGTTGGAGGGCTTCCTCGTTGGCGACGGGCAGGACGCCGGGCAGGCCGAGGCAGACGGGGCAGACGCGGGAGTTGGGGGGCGCGCCGAATTCGTTGGCGCAGGCGCACCACATTTTGGATTTGGTTCTGAGCTGGACGTGAGTTTCCAGGCCGATGACGGTTTCGTAGTCGGTGGAAGTGGGATTATTGGGGGACATGGAATTGGGGGTATGGATCAGGAGAGCGGAGGTTTTTGTTGGTGCCAATCGGTGCTCTGTTCGTAGGCGTGGGCGATGCGCAGGATGGTTTCTTCGCCAAAGGGCTGGCCGAGAAGTTGCAGGCCGATGGGGAGTTTGGGATGGGAGGTGAAACCGCAGGGGAGGCTGAGGCCGCAGATGCCGGCGAGGTTGCAGGAGATGGTGAAGATGTCGGAGAGGTACATTTGGAGCGGATCGCCGGATTTTTCGCCGACGCGGAAGGCGGCGGTGGGAGTGGTGGGGGTGACGATGGCATCCACTTTGGCAAAGGCCTGGAGGAAATCGCGGCGGATCAAGGTGCGGACTTTTTGGGCGCGCAGATAATAGGCGTCGTAGTAGCCGCTGCTCAAGGCGTAGGTGCCGAGGATGATGCGGCGCTTGACTTCGGGGCCGAAGCCGGCGCCGCGGGTTTTGGCGTAGAGTTCGATGGGGTCGGCGCCGTCCACGCGGGCGCCGTAGCGGACGCCATCGAAGCGGGCGAGGTTGGCGCTGGCCTCGGCGGTGGCGATGATGTAGTAGGCGGCGACGGCGTAATCGGTGTGGGGCAGGGAAATTTCGACGATTTCAGCGCCGAGTTTTTCGAGTTGCTTGACAGCGGCTTGGACGGCGGCGGCGACCTGGGGGTCGAGGCCGCCAATCATGTATTGGCTGGCGAGGCCGATTTTCAGGCCCTGGATGTTGCCGTTCAGGGCGGCGGCGTAGTCGGGCACGGGCTGGGGGACGCTGGTGGAGTCGCGGGGGTCGGGGCCGCTGATGGCGCGGAGAAGGAGGGCGGCGTCGCGAACGTCCTTGCTGAGCGTGCCGATTTGATCGAGGGAGGAAGCGAAGGCGACGAGGCCGTAACGGGAAACGCGGCCGTAGGTGGGCTTGAGGCCGACGCAGCCGCACAAGGCGGCGGGCTGGCGGATGGAACCGCCGGTGTCGGAGCCGAGGGCGGCGAGGCATTCATCGGCCACGACGGCGGCGGCGGAACCGCCGGAAGAACCGCCCGGGATGCGGGTGAGGTCCCAGGGATTGGCGGTTGGGCCGAAGGCGGAGTTTTCGGTGGAGCTGCCCATGGCGAATTCGTCCATGTTCAAGCGTCCAAAAACCACGGCGCCGGCGGCCTGCAGTTTTTCGACGACGGTGGCGCTGTAGGGGGAAATGAAATTGCCCAGGATCTTGGAGCCGCAACGGAGAGGCTGGCCGCGGACGGCGATGACATCCTTGAGGGCGATGGGGACGCCGAGGAGCGGGCGGGCGGAAGGGGCCGCGGCGAGGGCGCGGTCGGCGCGGTCGGCCTGGGCCAGGGCGTCGGCGGCGTCGCAACTGAGAAAGGCGTGAAGGCGGCCGTCCACGCGCTGGATGTGATCCAGGCAGTCCTGCATGGCCTGGCGGGAGGAGGCTTGGCGGCGGGCGAGTTGGGCGGCGAGTTGCCAGGTGGTGAGTTGGTTGAGCATGGGAAGGGGCGGCCTCACTCGACAATTTTGGGGACGAGGAACAGGCCGCCGGATTGGGCGGGGGCGTTGCGGAGAGCCTCCTGGTTGCTGAGGGAAGGTTGGACGAGATCGGGGCGAAAGACGTTGACCAGCGGGACGGGGTGGGCGGTTGGCTCGATGCCGGTGACATCCAGTTGCTTGAGTTTTTCGATGTAGCCGAGGATGCCGCCCAGTTGGGCGCCGAACTGCTGCTCCTCGGCGGGGGAGAGGGAGAGGCGGGCGAGATGGGCGACGTATTGGATGTTGAAATCGGAGGGCATAGGAGGGGGAGGTTGGATGATGGAACAGGGAAAATGAGGGCGTCAGTCCTCGTCGAATTTGCGTTTGATGAGGGCTTCGATCTCGGTGAGGGCCTGGTGGGCGTCGTCGCCTTCGCAAAGGACGATGATTTTGCTGCCCGGCCCGGCGGCGAGCATCATCAGGCCCATGATGCTTTTGCCGTTGACGCGTTCGCCGTCTTTTTCGACGAGGACGCCGCAGGAGAATCGGTTGACGAGGCGGACGAACATGGCGGCGGGCCGGGCATGGATGCCCAGCTTGTTGAGGACAACAAACTCGCGTTGCAGGGCGGGCTTGGCCGCGGATTTTTTGACATTACTCATGCTGCCATGAAGCGGCTAGTGTGGGGCCGGATGGGTTATTTTGCCATTGAAAACTGAAGGGATTTCGGCCTTTCATTGCCGGTGGGAGATTGCCAGGTGTTAAGCGACGGCGAACTTCTCCAGTTTTGTCAGCCAGTCGTGGAAATGCGGACATTCGGCCCGGATGCGTTCCAATCCGATGCGTGCCGCGGTCATTGGTCCATGCAACGTCTTCTGGTAGGCCGGAAACAACTTTTGGATCTGTTGGGAGGGCGCGAACCCCGGGCGCTCATTTATTTGCTCCGGCGTGGCCACGGCGGCCCGAATGGCGGCAAAGGCCGGCTGCTGGCGCGGCTCGATCAAGGCGCGCGGAAGCTCGGTGGGGGAAGAGAACAACCAGGTTTCAAACTCGTGGAGGACGAGGAATGGCAAAAAGCGCGTTGGCGAATGGAAATGATGCGCGATGGCATTCTCGACGTGCGTGACACGCTGCACCGGCGAGCCGTGCGGCGGGCGGGAATCCATTCCGGGGAAGTCGGCGGGCAGCCCGTAATAATCCACCAGCGTCGTCACCAGCGCCCCGCCGGCACTGTCGAGCAGCCGCCGCGTGTCGTTTCTGAACTTGGCGAAGTTGGTCACGCCGCCTTTGAAGTTCGGGCCGGCCTTCACCCGCTTGGTTGCCAGAATTGTCGCCGTCAAGAATAATTCCATGCCCCAAAAGGCCGGGGCCAGAACATCCTTCACAAACCGCTCCTCGGTTTGCCCTTCGACGAGGATCAGAACCCGCTTGCTCATGGCCGGGCACCCAGGATGTTTTTCTCCCAGAGATCGCCCAGCCCGTAATCATCGAGCCAGGCCGCCATGTCCTGCTGGCTCAAATGGCGAAAAACGCTTTGTTGGTCGGCACGATCCACCGCCCAAACCGACTCCGGTTCAAATTGATTTACCAAGGTGACGGACTGGGTGGCAACGATAACCTGCGTCCGCGTCGCCGCCGAGGACAGCAAATCGGCCAGCACCGCCACCGCCGCCGGATGGAGTCCGAGTTCCGGCTCGTCGAGCAAGACGACCGCCGGCAACTGGGGTTGCAGCAGCAGGGTGGCCAGACAAAGGAAGCGGAGTGTTCCGTCTGAAAACGAAGCAGCATTGAAATAGGCGTCGCTGCCTTTCTCTTTCCACTCCAACCGGATTTTGTGCTCGTTTAGTTTGGATGGCGCCAAGCGGAATTCTCGAAAGAAAGGGGCAATTTGGCGGAGGGTGTCCTGAATGTTGGCAAAGTGATCCGGCTGCTTTTGCTGCATCCAATAGAGAAAGGCGGCCAAATTCTCCGCTTGCGGGCGAAGGACGCGGTTGTCCTCCACGTCAGCCGCGCCTTTGACGGCGGCCGTGTCGCTCGTGTCGTGGAAATGGTAAACTTGGTAGCTTTCCAACGCCTTCAAAGCCTCGCGGGCGAAGTTATGATCGAAATTTCTTAACTTTGACTCCTTTGAAAAGGCCGAAATACTGGTTAAAAGGAGTTCTTCACTCTTGGATGGGCCTGCACGCTCAAGCCGGGCATCCCAGTAATCCGTGTCCTCCGAAATCAAGAAAGTGTCCTCGTCCGTCCCTTTCAATTTCACCAGATATGAGCTAGTCTTGCCGCCCTCGCCAAACTCCAGACGCAAGGACATTTCAGGAGACTTTTTTCTTCCGAAATAGAGCAGCGTGTCCGCTCCACCCTTTTTTCCGGTGTAACCGGCCAAATTCTGATTGACGATTTCGCGAAGGAATCGGAACGCCTCAATCAGGTTGGATTTGCCGGAGCCATTAGCGCCGATAAAGACATTCAGACGGCCCAGAGCGAGTGTCTGCTCCCGGATGGATTTGAAGTTTTTGATCGTCAGTTTTTCCAGAGTGCGCATCGTTATCAAAACATCATAACCAAACTCGAAGCGTTTGGCGACTATTGTGTGGCGGCGGAACCGACGGCTTGGGAGCAGGCGGTGAAACCGTTTTGGCGCAGGCGGCGGATCAAACCGCGCACAATTTCGCGGTTGAGGGCGGGGCCTTCGTAAATGAGGCCGGTGTAGATCTGCACCAGGGAAGCGCCGGCGGTGATTTTTTCCCAGGCGTCGGCGGCGTTGAAGATGCCGCCCACGCCAATAATGGGAAGGGCGCCGCG
>JBEKUQ010000116.1:0-6738 GCA_049514835.1 Verrucomicrobiota bacterium
AAAACTCCCCGCCAGGTCAAAGCCTTCCTCGACCGCTTCGTCATCAAACAGGAGGAGGCCAAAAAAGTCCTCAGCGTCGCCCTCTGCGACCACTATCATCACGTCCGCCTGGCCCGCGCCGGCAAGGACACCCCCAATTACGCCAAGCAAAACATTATTCTCATCGGCCCGACCGGCGTCGGCAAAACCTACCTCATCCGCAACGCCGCCGACCTCATCGGCGTCCCCTTCATCAAGGGCGACGCCACCAAATTCTCCGAAACCGGCTACGTCGGCGGCGATGTCGAAGACCTCGTCCGCGAACTCCTCCGCCGCGCCGACGGCGATGTCGAAAAAGCCCAATACGGCATCATCTACATTGACGAAATTGATAAGATCGCCGGCGCCCCCAACATGAACGGGCGCGACGTCAGCGGCCGCGGCGTCCAGACCAACCTCCTCAAACTCCTGGAAGAAACCGAGGTTCCCGCCCGCTCCCCCAACGACATCAGCGGCCAGATCCAGGCCATGATGGACCTCTCCCGCCACGGCAAGAACCAGCCCTCCACCATCAGCACCCGCCACATCCTCTTCATCGTCAGCGGCGCCTTTGACGGCCTGGAAAAACTCGTCCAGCGCCGCCTCCGCTCCACCACCATCGGCTTCAGCGCCGCCAGCCTGCCCCTTCCCGCCGGCCGGATCTCCGCCCTCGAACAGGCCCAAACCCGCGATTTCATCGAGTTCGGCTTCGATCCCGAATTCATCGGCCGCCTCCCCGTCCGCGTCGTTTGCCAGCCCCTCTCCGCCGACGACCTCTTCGACATCCTCAAAACTTCCGAGGGCAGCATCATCCGTCAATACGAACAAACCTTCGCCGCCTACGGCATCGAAGTCCTCTTCCGCGACGACGGCCTGCGGCGCATCGCCGAACTGGCCGCCGCCGAAACCACCGGCGCGCGCGGCCTCATGACCATCTGCGAACGCCTCTTCCGCGACTTCAAATTCGAACTCCCCTCCACCAAGGTCCGCCGCTTCGTCGTCACCGGCGAACTGGTGGACAATCCGGTCGTGGACCTGCAAAAACTCCTGGCCGAGCACGAAAAGGAAGAGCGCGTCGTCGCACGCCAGCTCGTCCACGATTTCGCCCAGCGCTTCGGCGAAAACCACCAGCTCGCCCTTCGTTTCACCGACGCCGCCGCCGACTGCCTCGTTTCCCTGGCCCTGGAACAGCGCCTGCCCGTCCGCGAACTCTGCGCCCAGCGCTTCAAGGACTTTCAATTCGGCCTCAAGCTCATCTCCAAAAACACCGGCCAGGACGCTTTTACCATTGACGTGGATGCCGTCAACGCCCCCGACAAAATCCTCAGCGAATGGGTCGTCAAAAGCTACCGCCCCGCCTCTGAACCGGCCGTTTGAGAGCTTGCCGCATTTTGGGAAAGTCCAATCCGGCCGCCATGTGAGGTAGGGCTCCCGACAAGTCGGGACTGCCCGCCGCCCTCCAAGCAAGACGTCGAGCCAGCGTCTTTCAATGGCCAACAACAAATCCTCGATGACCAATTCTCAATCGAGTCCGAAAACCTGGACCACTGCTTCACCATCACGGCTTACTCAACAATTGCACCCAAGCTCCGCGAAGATTTGGCTTTCTGCTGGACATTCGACTCCGCCCCTCACAGCGTATCCTCATAAATACCCAGATTCATTACTTGACGGGCGATGCCACCGCCCCCGTCGGTCCGGGAAACAGAATCATCGCCCACATCTGCAACGACATTGGCGCTTGGGGCGCCGGATTCGTTCTCGCCCTCTCCAGACGCTGGCCCCAGCCCAGGGCGCAATACCTCAAGGACAAGGCGGCGCAGACGCTCCAGCTCGGCGCCGTAAACTTGATTCAGGTGGAAAAGACAATCTGGGTTGCCAACATGGTCGCCCAACGCGACCTTTGCACTCGCGACGGCGTCCCGCCCATCCGCTATGACGCCCTCCGGCAATGCTTGGAGCAGTTGGGCCTTCGCGCCCTTCCACTCAACGCCACCATCCACATGCCGCGCATCGGATGCGGACTGGCTGGCGGCAAGTGGGAGAGAATTGAGCCGCTCCTGTCTGAAACTCTTCCCGGAATACTGGTGTTTGTCTATGACCTTCCCCGGTGAGAGCAGCCATTTCGCCGGACCTTTTGTCTGCCCGGCGAAACGCCTTTGCAACGACCGCGAACGGCCGGTCAAAGCTTGTTCTGTCCGGCGGCTTTGACCTTCGCCCAACGCGCCTTGGCAATCGCGGAAAACTTTGCTTTCGCCGCCGCGCTCATCTTCCGCCGCTTCCTTGGCGCGGCCTCTGCCTTGGCGGCCTTTAGTCTGGCCCAGCGGGCCTTCGTCCCCGCGATGATCGCCGCCCGCCCCGCCGCGCTCAAACGCCTCTTGCCCTTCCGTCCCCGCCTGCCAGCTTTGGCCTTGGTTCCTTTGATCCCGGCCCAGCGCGCCCGTTGTGCCGCCGCCATGCGCGCTCTCGCCGCGGCCGACCTTTTATATCTGCCCCGGCCTTGGCGCGGAGCCGGCGCCGCCTCACCGCCAGTAATGGCATTGAGTTGCGCTTCCAGACTCTCGATTTGTTCTTTGATGGAGATAATGTCTCTCAGTTGTTCTGTAGTCAGATTGTGTATTTCTGTCATAGGTTGTGCCAGACTGCCCCACCTTCCCCCGCTCGTCAACAAAAAATGCAGCTATTTTTTAACCGGGGGCGCATGTTTGTTTTACTGGCGCCTCTCTGCCATGTCCTGCGTTGCAGAACCAATGACACCGGCAGGGCGGGCAGTCCACTGCCCGCCGCCCCCCATCAAGCGAGCCATCCGCCAACCTTCCTCCAATGACCAATGACAAATGCTCAATGACCCATTCTCAATCGAGATGTCCGAAATCCTAAAGTTTGACTTCGCCAACACGACTTACCCAAAAAGGTGAAATGTACCCTTAACCGGCTGCCTTAATTCGGTTCGTTCGCCAGTCGTTGCAATCCCGAGTCCAGTGTCTCTCCGGGGCGAAGCTCCCGGCTTCCGAAGTGCCAACTACCCTGATTGAAAGCCACGCCGCTTTGGTCAAGCTGATGCGAGACCGAAACAATCTGAGTGGCAATTAGGAAATCCGCCTTTCCCGCTTCAAGATGCTTGAATTTCGGCCAGAGCAGTTCAGCTACCTGCCGAATCCAAGTGTCCACGGGCTGCAACATCAATTGTTCGCTGGCCAGAACCTCCTTCTCGCAATCGAAAATCCAAACCAGATCGCGGCAAAGAAATGCGGCGATCTTGGGGCCGATGCTGTGAATGGAGAGAAGTTCGAGATACGCCGGTAATACGACACCTTCGTCGGCCATCCGTTGCCCAAGCTCATACAGCCAGCCCGCCTGCTTACACGTCCTGTCAAAGAGCTTTAGATGGCCCTGCTCCAACAATTCCTTGTTCATGCGCTCATTCGTTTTCACGCCTTTGGCACCCTTGGATCCGCACGAGTATTCAAAGGCTTTCCAGAAGTCGGCGCCGCTGGGGTAATTCTCTCCCTCGCGGAGCAGGTTGCTTGCAATTTGGCCATAGCCCGCTCTCTCACTGCCCGCGCGTTGAAATGCGTACATCCCGAAGAAAACTTGTGCGCTGAAACGAGGGTCTTGCAGGGCGGACTTTAACTCCAGGCGATTCCCCGGGCACTTCTCCACATGCTTCTTCAAGTCATCAAAATAACGTTCCTCGTACTCCTTTGCAACACGGCATAGCCGGGGCATAAGATCCCTATCGCTCAAAGGTGTTGTCATAGATTGGAGGCAGGCTGTCCTGCCCCGCCTTCCCCGTCAACCAAGAACGCCAACCAAGCGAGGCCTTTTTTGCGTCTGCGCCCCTGCGTTCCTTCCGTGCGTTTCCGTGCCTCTCCAGCCTCCCAATTGACCCGCCAACGCCCGCACCATGCCATTTATCATTTATCATTTATAATTTCTCATTTCTCATTTGCCCTTCGCCGCCTAATATGCCGATCATGAAATTGCCGCTGCTCACTCTGGTCTGGGCCGCCCTGCTTCTCCCCACGGCCGCCCCCGCCAATTCCCTCTTCGATGTCAAATTCCACGACGGCGCCATCGTCAGCCTGCGGCGCGACCACGACCCCGGTCCCGCCCAGACGGACTACGTCGGCCAAAGGCTGGGCGATCTCCTCGTCAAATACCGCCTCCCCGGCGGCCCGTGGCAAACCGTTCAAACCGCCAGCCTGGCCGCCGCCGGCGCGGGAACCTTCACCACCAACGCCGAGGGCACTTTTTCCCAGGCCGTTTATCAAATCACCCATGACGCCGCCACCGCCCTGCTCCTCCAGGTGGATTTCTCCGTTCACGACCAGGACATAGCGTGGACGCTCCGTCTGCAAAACAAGACCGGCGCCCCCTTGGAAATCGGCGACCTCGCCGTCCCGATGACCGTGGGCGGGTTCGGCGGACGGCGCGGCGCAGTCCCTGGTCCGGTCGTCCTCAAGCACAGCTTCATCTCCGGCTCCGATTCCTACATGTTCTGGATGCGCTCCGATCTGATCGGCCCTTATCTCATGCTCACCACCGACGACCGCACCCGGCTGGAATACTGGGAGCCGGGCGGGCGCGGCGGCGGCGCGGGCGGCGGCGCTTTCGGCGGCGGCTATCGCGTCTTCATTCATTCGGCGGTGGCGGGCGCCGCCGCCAGGCAAGGCGGCACCAAATGGCGCCAGCCCAACACCTCCCTCACTCTCTCCCCCGTCGGCTGGCCGGGCGACGGCAAAACCTACGGCTTCAAATTCCAATGGGCCGATGATTACGAGGCCGTTCGCAAAAACCTGGTTGACGACGGCAAGGTGGATGTCCACGTCGTCCCCGGCATGACCGTGCCGTCGGACCTGTTTGCCCGGTTCGCCTTGAAGACCCAACATAACATCACCGGCGTCGAGGCCGAATTTCCCGGAAAAACCTCCCTCAAATCCCTCGGCGCCAACGGTCCCTACCGCCTTTACCAGGTCAAGTTTGCCCAACTGGGCGAGAACCGCCTGGCCGTCCATTATGGCAGCAACCAGTTGATGTATCTGGAGTTCTTCTCCACCGAGCCGGTCGAAACTCTGATTGACAAGCGCGCCGCCTTCCTCGCCCGCAGCCAGCACCGCGACCCCGCCAAGTGGTACAACGGCCTCATCTCCGACCGCAATATGCTCACCCTGTCGTTGTTGGGGCCGGACAATTACGATCTGATTCGCGGCTTCCGCATTTACGAGGTCTCCTGCGACGATCCCGGCCTCTGCAAACCCGCCTTCCTCGCCGCCAAAAACGCCGACTTCCCCGTGCAAAGCGAGGTCGAGGCCATGGATTACTACCTGCAACATTTCGTCTGGGGCGGCCTGCAGCGTACCACCAACGAAACTTACTCCTACGGCATCTACGGCATTCCCGATTGGAAGCAAAACCGCGACAGCACCAACGCCGGTCCGCGCGGCCAGCTCCATATTTGGCGCGAGTACGATTACCCGCATGTCCTCGTCATGTATGAAGCCATGTATCGGGTGGCCAAATTCCATCCGCAAATCAAGACCGCCCTCACCGCGCGCGAATACCTGGAGCGCGCCTCCGGCACCGCCGAGGCCATGGTCGTCGTTCCCCACGAGTTGGACCCGGGCTGGGACTTCAACGGCACCGGCTACTATAACGAACTGGTTATACTGGACATCATTCGGGAATTGGAAGACAACGGAATGCAGGCCCAGGCCGGCAAATTGCGCGGCTATTGGGAGCGGAAAGTCCGCTTCTTTGTCAACGACAGGGCCAACTTGTTCCAGTCCGAATACGCCTTCGACACCACCGGCTTCGAATCCACCGAAGCCCTCGCCAAATACGCCGTCCTCCACAGTGATCCCCGCTCGGCCGAACGGATGACCAACCTCACCGCGGAAAAGGCCCGCGCCTTCCTGGACAAGCAGATGGCCGCCAATATCTTCTGCCGCGGCTGGCTGACCCCGGCCTATTACCTGCTCGGCAGCGACATTCGCGGCGGTGGCGGCAATTCCTACACTCTCACCTACATGTCGCAGATGGGCGGCTGGGGTGTGCTGGACTATGGCCTCCATTTCGCCGCCAACCCGGTGGACTACCTCCGCCTGGGCTACGCCTCCATTCTCAGTTCCTGGGCCTTGATGAACACCGGCACGCCCCAATCCCACTACGGCTACTGGTTCCCCGGCCAGGACAAGGACGGCGGCGCCGGCGGCGGCTTCGAGCCGGCTCCCTTCGGCGCCACCTGGCTCGGCCAGGCCCACCAGCGCGGCTCCTGGATGTACGCCTCCGAAATTGACCTCGGCTATTGCGGCGCCCTCCGCGCCGCCGCCACCGTCCTGGCCGACGACCCCATCTTTGGCCGCTTCTGCTACGGCGGCGAGTGGCGCAAGACCGCCCGCGGCCTGCAAGTCTTTCCCCGCGACGGCGTGCGCCGCCGCTTCAACGCCATGTTGGACCACGGCCAGCTCAGTCTAATTCTTGACAACGATCATTTCTCCGCCTCCTCCCCCATCATCCTCAAAAGCGACCTCTCCGCCGCCTCGTTCTCCCTCCGCAGCGACAATCCCCTCGCCCACACCGTCACCTTGCATCTCTCCGCCTCCGCTGCCGGCCGGTACGCCGTCCGCGCCGGCTCCTCCGTCGTCGCCACCGTCAGTTTGACCAGCAACCGCGAAACGGCCGTGCCGCTGCCCATGGAAAAACCACACGCCTCCTTCA
>JBEKUQ010000117.1:0-6714 GCA_049514835.1 Verrucomicrobiota bacterium
GCCCCAATATTTGGGACTCGCAGCGCTCGTCCCTCCCGGAGAACGGCTTCGAAGACAAGCTTTGATTGACAGTCGCCGCGCTTGGCGCTTTCGAGAATACCCACGACAAACGTCGAAGAAGCGTATTTCTCCATTCCCGGACTCTTGGATTCTTTCATGGGCTGCTCTCCGCTCTTGCTATCGCAACCTGCTGAACCCGCCAAGAGGGCTAGGAAGCATAGGCTAGCGATCCGCGCTTTCATGAGGCACAACAATTATTCAACTAACCATCCGGTCGCAAATTGCATCATGCAGATTCATGATGCAATACCTTTCACCTCAAACTCGCCAGCAAGAGCACACCAGAACCAATAATTGTTAACCCGCAGGCGTAATAGGCCGCCACAGCCGCACAGCTTGGGCGCTGGCTGGCTTGGCTTTCCAAAGCAGCGACTGGAGTTGATGGGCCTCCAGCCCGAAGGTCGGTGGTTTCGCATCGGTCGGCCACCAGGCAAAGCGCCCGGTGGAAAGGCGTTTTTGAGAGAGCCAAAAACCTTGCCCTTCAAAAACGAGGCACTTCAACCCCTTGCGCCGCCGACTCGAAAGACCGCCAAAGCGCCCGCCATCGGGTCGGTTTTGTGACGTTGCCGGCACACTCGCGCCAAGCCGTCTATCCCCTTGCTGAAATCCACTGACTCGAATGGATGCCGTGGTCCAGGACGCCCGGGGCGCGGCGACGGCGCTGGCCGACAATTTCTTTCCCGAGGAATTGCGCCAGACCCTCTTTGCGGGAACGACCGGTCGGCAGTGAGTTGGCGAGGCAGGGGCTAGTGGTTAGTGGTTGGTGACTAGTGGATAGTGGATAGTCCGTTGTGGGGGGGCGTCGCGCTGCGACGCCCGGACGGCGCAGCGCGCCGTCCCTACCTTTCGAATTGGGGGCGCTCATCGTTGCCGAAGTACACGAACGGCCATTCCTCAGCGCGCGATACCAGCTTCTGCCGGACGGGATTCAGCAAGATGTAATCGGCCTTTTCGCGGCGGCTTTCGTCATTTCGCAGCCGGTGCTCAAAGAAATCGCGTTGCCAAACGATGCCGAGATCTTTGGCGGTCCATTCCTTCCATTTGCGGACGACCAGTTGCAGCGGTTTTCCTGACGGTGGGAAGGAAAGCAGCGCGTGCAGATGGTCGGGCATGAGCAGAAACAGATACGGCCACCACAAGGACTTCTCCTGCCGATGACGGATGCTGTCAAATACCCGCCCGGCGGGAACCGGCAAAGCCAACTGATTTTTGAAACGCTCCCTGCAATTGATGGTAATGAAATAGATTTCCTTTTGCGGATCAACCCACGACGGAATCGCATGTGGCAAGCTTTTTCGTGGCGGGCATAGCATGCGCGGATGCTACAACAAAGACGCCATTCCCGGCAAGACCCCGGCGGGGTCATGGCACTGCGCAGAGGACAGGGCGAATTTCTTCAGAGGGTAGGGGCGTCGCGTTGCGACGCCCGGACGGCGCAGCGCGCCGTCCCTACCTTTGGAAACTGGTTTGCTGTCATTCGCCAGCGGGAAGGGAAGACAAAATTTTCGGGCGGTTGTTTCGTTTCTCCGGCTGACATTCAGCTTTCCGGGCTTGACGCCTCACTTTCATTCCGCCGATTTTCGTTGCGGTAGCCACGAAATCTCGTAAGTAACCAGGGTATGATCGCGCCCTTGGCAAAACTGCTGGATTGGCTCGCCATCCAGTTGGTGTGGGGCATTCGTGTCAAATCCCTGCTGAAATTGCAGGATCCCGCGGCAAGTCCGAAACTGGAACAAGCACTCCAATTCCTGAACGGGCCGGACTTTATTCCGGTCGAAAGCCCTCCGGCGCGGCTTGAATTGATTCCTTGCCGGTCGGGGCTGCACTTCCGGTTTCCCACACCGCGACCGGGCGAATTCGCCGAGAACAACGTGGCTTATGGCCGGCTCTATCCGTGTGCGGAAGGCTGGCAACCACGACCGGTTATTATTCTGCTGCACGGCGCTGGTGGCGACCCGGACTATCATTTCGGGTTTCCACTCATCGCTCGCCATTGCAATCGAGCGGGATTCAACGCGGCGACGCTGATGGCGCCCTGCCAGTTTCAGCGCCGTCCGCGCCACCGGGCGAGTTTGAGGTGGCCGGATTACTTGCTGATGGCGCAGATAGGCAAAGCGCAGGCGGTTGCCGAGATTCGAGCTTTGACCGGCTGGTTCTTGGCAGAGGGTTGTCCCGCTGTGGCACTCTGGGGCAATTCCTACGGCGGCGCACTGGCCGGATTAACGGCCTGCCGTGATGCGCGTCTGTCTGCCGCCGTTCTGGTCGCGCCCGGCCTTGATATGAATGTTTTTCTCTCCGCCGCAAGACACATCGCCTCGCTTCGGCTTCGAGAGGAATTGCTGAAGCAGCAATCGGCCTGTGAGGCGTTGAATCAAACTGCATTGAACTTGACCACACTCCGACCGTGCATTCCCAAGGAGAACATATTGTTGATTGAAGCCATCCACGATCTGTTTGTGGACAGGAACTCTATGGAGGCGCTCTGGCACGCGTGGGGGCAACCTGACATCTGGCGGCTGCCGCATAGTCACGCCAGTAAAAGCTTAGTTCCCGGCTTGACGGACCGCGTCCTGCGCTGGCTGTCGCCACGGCTGAAGGCGCCTGCCGTTCGAACTGGTGAAACCATAGTTTTACCCCATTAGCGGCCAGCGAGTTTCAGCCGTGGAAGAACCATCCTGCATCGGACGCGCTTCGTCGGCCGGATACGATTCGCTTTGCGTAAGCCACAAGTTTCCTCGAATTTTTGACGATTGATCGCGCCTTTGGGCAAATTGATTGACTGGTCGTTTATAGAGGTTAGGACCTTGCCTTGGGAGGTTCAGATCCGGTTGGAGAAGAAACGGCTCGCCAAGACAAAAATGGCGGAGGAAAATCCACTATTGGAGGATGCACTCCAATTCCTGAACAGTTCGAACTTCCTGCCCACCGGATGTGAACCAGCGCAGGTTGAGTTCCATCCCGACGAGTCTGGACAGGATTTCCGCTTCACGCCGCCGCGGCCCAGTCCATGCGCCGAGAACAATACCGTGCATGGCCGGCTCTACCGTTGCGGCAAAAACTGGCGAGAACGACCGGCCGGCAGTGAGCGGGGGGGGGAATTGTGAATTTTGAATAGTGAATAGTGAATTGTGAATTGTGAGTTTGGGGGCGGTGGCTTGCTTGTCCCTTCGGCGGAGGGCGATTACAAAATCCTCGGGCGGTTGTTTCGTTTCTTCGGCTGACATTCAGCTTTCCAGGCTTGACCCCTTCACCCTTCACCCCTTCACCCCTTCATGACCCCTTCACGGCTCAAAGACCACGCCGCCGTTGCTGGAAAAGAGGACAAAACCAAGAAGATCAAATCCAAGCCCAACGAACCTCCGACCGCAGAACCGGCGAGCTGAATGGCTCGCTTTCCGGTTCTGCTCGTTTTACTTTGCCGCTTACGGTTTATGGAAAACGCCCGATTCTCTCCGCGAATCGGGCATACTGGCCGCATGGGGTCAGCGCCGGTTTTGGATACAGTTTCGATTTACGAAAGGCTGTTCGTATATTAATAGCAGCTTGGCTGAGTCAGACCAACATGAAAACACAACGCGTAACCGTGATTGATGGACCGCTGCCACCTGGGATATGGCAGCGCAGCGACATGGAGCCGCATCTCGTCACCGCACCCGAGCACATGGCGGTGCTCCACGAGTTGATGCAGCGTGAGCCGCTGTTTCACAGATCGGGATTCGGGACGACACGCAAAGACTTCGAGAAGATGACCGCCCCTGAGTATTGGGAGGTCAGTGCCTCTGGTCGCCGGTTCAGCCGGGAGTTCGTCTTGGACACCCTGGAAACGAGATACGAGCATCCGACAGAGGACCTTTGGGAGGTCGGAGACTTTCATTGCCTTGAAATTGCTGCCGACAATTATCTGGTCACTTATACTTTGGTTCAGGGTGAGCGGATTACGCGCCGGGCTACGATTTGGCGTCGCACAGTTGAGGGTTGGCAGATTGTGTATCACCAAGGCACTATCGTTGCACGGAGTTGAGAGCCATGAGTATCACGCAGACCCAAAAGCCTGCTGAATTTCGTCTCGTCGTTGTGGGAGCGGAATGGGCGGCGCGTTTTGCGGAGGAGCGTGCGCGCATTGCCAAGGCTCTTGCCGGCAACGCATTAGAAATTCAGCACATCGGCAGCACTGCCATTCCGGGCATCACCGCCAAGCCGGTTCTGGATATTGCAGCTGCCATCCACGACTTTGAGTCTGGACATGCGCTTGTGCCTGCGCTCGTTTCCTTGGGCTATACTTATCGCGGCGAGAACGGCATTGCTCGGAGACATTACTTCGAGCGAGGTGATTTGTATCATTTGCACGTTTTTGATCAGGGGAGCTTGGATTGGCTGCGTCACCTGCGTTTTCGTGGCCGACTGCTTGCATCTCCAGGGTTGGCGGCGCGATATACCCAGGTCAAGCTGGCCGCTGCCAGAGAATCAGGCGGAAATCGTGCGCGTTACCAAGACTTGAAGGCATCATTCATTGAAGAGGTTCAAAATCTATGAGCCAGTCGCCGAACAAATCGCTGGAACCAACCGCCGCTGTCGCTGTCGCAGAATGATGCTGAAAAGTCCCTGCCAGCATCAAGAAACCTGCTACGAATAAAGCACCTCAGAGTGGCTGGTTTTGATTCGACCCCAACTGGCTGGTTTTGAAGTGACCGGTGACAGGATGGGCATCATTGATAGTGGTGCGCCTTGGTCGTGGCTGGCACTGTTTTTTATCACCTCGTTGTTAGCACTACGCCCTCAGATTTCCTTAGAGTCGTTGGCAGCAGTTATTTTGAAGTCGTTGGCGGGTGCATTTGCAACATGGATTGCGTTCTGGATAATCTGGTTTTCTTCCGAGCCATTTTTTGACCCATATTGGTGATTCGATGAAGATTCTGGGAAAGGGGTCACCCATAGTTTGGGTCATTTTTCGTGGTCTTTTCTGGAGGGACGCGAAGCAAATAGCACCGAACTATGGGTATGGGTTGACACCTCGCTCGCTAAAAATGCATGATGGCAAGGCAAAACCGAGCAAATATATGGTTTGACCCCTTTTGCCCTTTTGTCATTTCCCCACAACCTGCAAAGACACCGAATCCAACCAGGCTTTGCCGTCGCCCACCATATAAAGTCCATACGAGATGGATTCGGCATCCAGCGGCACGTCGGCCACGATCTCGTGACCGCGCCACTCGGGGGTATTGACCGGGTATTGATCCAGCGTGTCCAAGACGCCTTGATGTGTGTCCACCAGGAGGGCCGTCCGTCTCGTGATGACCAGCCTCAGCCAGGCATGGTTTTCCGCTCCTGTAACTTCCCCACGCGTGGCGGCCTGGAATTTTATCTTTTTGCCGCGATAGGGTTTCGCATCGAGCCGCTGGGAAAAACTGCCAACCGTTTCCCCATAGTGTTGGCCCGGCGCCCGGCTGAGCAGGGCGCAGCGTTTGCCCGTATGCGGATTCTCTTCAGTGGTGATGACCTGAAAGTCATAGCCGGAAAGATTGGGTTACAATTGCCAGCCGGCAGGGGGTTGGCCGGCCTCGCTTTCCTCGAAATCCGTGTTCGAGGGGGCCGTCAGCTTTTGCACCGGCTCACGGCTGCACAACGGCCGCGCCGCGCTGGTCTTCTCGATGAAGATCAAACCATCGTACATCGCCGGAACGCGCCGTTGCGCCACGCCGGAACCTTGCTCAAAAAAGAGGGCGTTGATGTCCCGCGTGCCGTGGGGCGCGGCGAACCACTCCGCCACCGGCCCGCTTTTCGGCAAGGTCCGCAGATCAATGGCGGCAATTTTCAGATCTGCCGATGCCAGCAGCGCATCCAGGCTGCCGGCCGGGGCGGGAGGCACTTCAAAGGAACGCAGTCCTCCTTTGGTTTGGAAAGGTCCTTCCCTGGCTTGGAATCCGCCTTGGTTGAAGGCAAAGCCGAAGGCGAGCAGGTCCGGCCCGAAATCCCGGCGCAGATGCCACCCCATGCCGCCGTCCGCCGTTGAAACGTGACCGTTATGCGCCCACACCACGGCTTTCGCCCCAGGTCCTTCGCGCCCGATCATCCACCGGATGTTATCCGCCATCGCGCGATCGCGAATTTGCGGCTCGAAGGTCTCCCCGCTGCGCAATTCAATATTCTGGCTCAACACAAGGGCGTGTTGCCGCGCCAGGGCCCAATCCTCCACGCTGCTCAGCCGGACGTAGTCCTGCTTCCGCCGGTCGAAACCCGGCAGAAGAGCGTGAATTTTCTTGTTGACGGCGGTCTTCTGTTTCTGCGGCAGCTTGTCGAACTCGCCTTCGGTGTAAGGATTGGCCAGGAGAGCCAGCTCCTTTTCCGCCCGTTGCGCCTGGGCCGGGTCCACTTTGCGCAGGTAAGCCAGAGTCACCTTGGCCGCGCGCGGAGCCGACTGCATGTCGAAGCCGTAGAATTTGACTTTCCTGCCATGTTGCGGATCGGCGTTATAGCGCCGCATCCACTCGATCATCGTGCGCACCTCGTCCGTGTCCCATGTCCAGAAATAGATTCCGGCCAGCGCCTTCTCCGGATCGCCGCGGCCCGTCAACACCAAATCGTTGATGTCGAAGGATTCGGGCATGCTGGCTTCAATGGCAAAGATATTGAATCCCATCTCAGTTACCAGAAACT
>JBEKUQ010000118.1:0-6704 GCA_049514835.1 Verrucomicrobiota bacterium
CGGGCCGGCGTTCGAGGAGGAGGCTGACGCGCCGGGCGTTGGCATGGCGGGCGACGTTGGTGAGGGCTTCCTGGGCGACGCGGTAAAGGGTGGATTCCAATTCCAGCGGGAGCCGGTGTTTGTCGAGGCCGACGCTGTGCCAATCCACGGGCACCCGGCTGTTTTCCGACCAGTCGGTGACAAAGCGGCGCAGGGCGGTGTCCAAGCCAAGATCGTCCAGCATGGCGGGGTGCAATTCCCAGGCGAGGCGATGGGCCTCCTGCATCAAGCTGGTGGTCAAATCCGCCAGTTTGCCGAGGCAATTCCGCGCGTTCTGGGCGAAGGGGCATTGGGCTTGGAGCGCCGCCAAGCCCAATTCCTGAGCCGTAAGATCCTTCCCCAGGCGCGCCTGCAGTTCGCGGGCAATGCAGACCGGCCCGGCTTCTCCCGGAGTGTGGGTGGCCTGCCGGGGTTTGTCCGACAAGGAGGGACATTGTTTTTGCAGGTATGCGATTTCCAGTTTCAGCGCCGTGAGTTCCTGGCTCAAACGGTCGTGCAGCTCGCGCGAGATGCGGGCCCGTTCGGTTTCCTCCGAGTCTTTGAGCCGGCGCAAGATCTGCTTCTTGGCCTCTTCGGCCTGTTGGCGGCGGGCGATTTCCGACTGCAAATCGCGGTTGCTGGCGGACAGTTCGGCGGTTCGTTCCCGGACCCGCTCTTCCAGTTGATCGCGTTCCCGCTGCAACTCAACTTCCATCCGCTTGCGCTCGATGGCGTAACGAATGGCGCGGGCAGGCTGGCGCGCGCCGGTATCGCCCTTCACCAGGTAATCCTGAATGCCGTGGCGCATGGCTTCCAGGGCAAAGGCTTCATCGTCCACGCCGGTCATGACAACAATGGGAACCTGCGGCGCCTCGGCCTGCGCCCGCAGCAGAGTCTCGCTCTTGTCGCTGTCCGGCAGCGACAGGTCCAGCAGCAGCACATCGAATTTCCCGCGGCGCAAGAGTTCGAGTCCTTCCGCCAGCCGTTCAGCGTGGGTGATTTCAAAGGGGCCGTTCCCGCCGCTGTGCAACGACTCCTGCAACAGCGCGGCGTCCGAAGGGCTGTCTTCGATCAGCAGAACGTGGATGGCGCCGGCGCTGGCCATCAGGTGTCCTTGGGCGGAAGTTTGACGATGGTGAGCCAGAAACTCTCGATGGCTTTGACGACCTCCATGAACTGCCGAAAATCCACCGGCTTGGTGATGTAGCAGTTGCCGTTGAGCTGATAGACCTTCAGGATGTCCTGCTCGGCGCGGGAAGTGGTCAGCACCACGATGGGGATCGCCCGCAGCTTGACATCCGCCTTGATGTCGGCCAGCACTTCGCGGCCGTCTTTGCGCGGCAGGTTCAAATCCAGCAGGATCAGGTCGGGCCGCGGCGCGTCGGCGTAGGCCCCCCGGCGGCGCAGGAAATCCATGGCCTTGACGCCGTCATCCACGACGGTCAGGTGATTGAGGACCTTGCCCTTCTGCAAGGCTTCCACCGTCAAGTCGGTGTCGCTGGGGCTGTCTTCAACCAGCAGGATTTCAATGGGCGAACCGGGACCGGAGTTGGCGGTGTTCATGGTATTCGGTTTAACGAGGGCCTCGGCTGCCCGTCAGTTTTGCCCAAACTGGGAGCAGCTTCCGGCGATGTTTCGCCCGGATCATACCGGATTGTGCGGAATGACCAAGGAAAATGTGGAACTTGTCGGCGTTGACCACGGCTCGCTCATGAGAGGCTGGCTCGCTTGGGAACAGGATGTCGTCTCACGTTCCGGTCGGCGAGTCGCCGACCGGGACAGGCGAGTCGCCTGTGCCACCCAAGGCATCCCCTTCATGAGCCAGCCGTGGGCGTTGACTCGTCCGCGCAAGCACAGAGGCAGACGCAGGTGCGGATTCCGATGAATTTGGACACATGTTCCAATCCATTTCGGACAATGCACCGGCATATTCGTTTTGATGCCGTTAGTTATATAGGACGGCCAATTGGATGTGGATTAAGGTATCACTTGCGATTCCCAACGATATATTATATGGTATCAATCATGGATAATGATACAAAACAAGACATCAAGGCGCTTCGTCTGAATGGCCTCCCGGTTGAGATGCGCCTCTCTTTGAAGGAGGCGCGCAAGAAGCGCGGCTGGACCCAGAGAGACCTGGTCAGTCGCATCGGTCTTACCCAGAGGCACGTCTCCGGCATCGAGTCCGGGAAGATCGTGCCGCGCTACGACACGATTCTGGAACTGGTCCGCATTCTCGACCACGATCTCCTCATGGTCCCGCGCGCCCTCGTCCCCGTGGTGCAGTCCCTGATCCGCGATCATCTCAAAGACCAATCCGGCGAGGGCGAAGAGCGCTCCCTCTATGCCGACGACCCTGGCGAGGATACAACTGAGGAGCCGCACGATGAAGTTTGACCCAAAAAAACTGAAGGCGCTTTCCGTCCGGCTGCACGGTCGCCAAATCGGCGTCATCACTCGCCTCGCGGGTGACCGGCATCTCTTTGCGTTCGAGCAGGACTACGTTGACGATCCGCAGCGCCCGACCTTGAGCCTCTCTTTCAAGGGCCGCACCGGCGGGCTTATGACAACCCTGCGCCTCGTGCCGCGCCGCGTGCCGCCGTTTTTCTCGAACTTGCTGCCCGAGGGAAACCTGCGTGAATACCTGGCGAAACTCGCGGAAGTGAATCCGGAGCGAGAATTCTTCCTGCTGGCCGTCTTGGGCGCCGATCTTCCTGGCGCGCTCGTGGTCACACCGCTTGACGGCGAGGGCCAGCCAGTCGGAGAACACCAGCACGAAAAAGATGATCCTCATGACAACGATCATCCCCGCGAAGAGGTGCTGCGCTTTTCCCTGGCTGGTGTGCAGTTGAAGTTCTCTGCGGTCATGGAAGCCTCTGGCGGACTGACCATTCCCGCGGGTGGCATGGGTGGATCATGGATCGTCAAGCTGCCATCCCACCGTTTCCCGGCTGTCCCCGAGAATGAATTCGCCATGCTCGAGCTGGCGCGCGGCGTCGGCATCGCCGTTCCCGAGAACCGCCTCGTCCCGGTGGCGGACATCAAGGGCCTCCCGGAAGAGGCGCGCGCGCCCGGTGGCAAGGCGCTCGCCATTCGGCGCTTCGACCGTCTGCCGGGCGGGGAGTCCGTTCACATGGAAGATTTTGCGCAGGTCTTCGGACAGTTTCCCGACAACAAGAACAAATTCCACAGTTATGCGAATATCGCTTCCGTCCTCTGGGCCGAAGCGGGCGACGACGCCGTCTGGGAGTTCGTCCGCCGTCTTGTTTTCTCGGTGCTGATTGGCAATGCCGACATGCACTTGAAAAACTGGTCGCTCCTCTACCCGGACCGGCGAACGCCCCAGCTCTCGCCGGGCTACGATTTTGTCGCAACGTTTCCGTACATTGCGAACGACACACTGGCACTGAGCTTCGGCGGCAGCCGCAGCCTCTCCGAAATCACCCCCGACCAGATGCGGCGCTTTGCGGACACGGCGCGGATTCCGGCAAGTCCGCTGTGGCGGATCGCGGTCGAGACCGCCGAGCGCACCGTGGCCGCATGGAAGACCCTTGAACAAAGGGAGGTCGTGCCAAAAGAGTTAAGGGATGCGATCGGCCAGCAGATTCTCGGCGTGGCCGCGGCGATCAAGTGACCTGGTGTCCAAACCTTGACTCTCGGTCCGATCCGTCAATATCCTACCGCTCGTTAGAGGCGTCGCTTCAGATGCCGCGCCTGCCCGCAACAAAAGAATTACCATGGAAACAAGAATTCCCCGCCGCGATTTCTTGAAGACCGCCCCGGTGGCCATGCTCGCCGCCGCCAGCGTGGCCGAAAGTCTGGCAAAAGACGCAGCCACGCCGCTGCCGGGCAGGAATATCATTGAGCCGTTCAATTATGAGGGCGTGAAGCTTCGGCCCGGCCGCTGGCAGAAACAGTATCAGGCGGCGCGCGATTTCTGGCTGGGGCTTTCCGAAGATGACATCCTCCACGGTTACCGTCAGGCGGGCGGTTTGCCCGCGCCGGGAAAGGCGCTGGGCGGATGGTGCCGGACGACCAGTGACACGGTATTCGGCCAGTGGCTCAGCGGCATGTCGCGCATGGCCAAAGCGACCGGCGACACGGAGATGCGCGACAAGGCCGTGCGCTTGTTTGCCGAATGGTCCAAAACGATCGGGCCGGACGGCAATTGCCGGATGCGGCATTATGCGTTTGACAAGCTCGTTGGCGGTTTGGTGGACCTGGACATGTACGGCGGTTGCCCGGAAGCAGGAGCAATGCTGGAGAGAGTCTGCGACTGGGCCGCCAAAGCTCTCAGCCGCGAAAATGCGCCCGCCACGCCGGCCAGTCCTTCCGGAGGGCCACACGAATGGTACACGTTGTCAGAGAACCTGTATCGGGCCTGGCAATGGACCGGCAATCCCAAGTGCCGCCAATTCGGGGAGGCATGGTTGTATCACGCCTATTGGGACCAATTCGCCCACACGGCCAATCCGACGGCCGCCTATGGCCGCCACGCCTACAGTCACGTCAATACCTTCAGCAGCGCCGCGATGGCCTACGCGGTCACGGCAGATCCACAATACTTGAACATCATCAAGAATGCTTACGACTGGTTGCAAAGCACCCAATGCTATTGCACGGGCGGCTATGGGCCTTCCGAAACGACCAGCGCGGGCAAAGGCGGTCTGGGCCAGGTGCTGGAGGTCCGCTCCGACACCTTCGAAACGGCCTGCGGCTCATGGGCCGCTTTCAAACTCTCGCGCTACCTCCTGCAGTTTGCCGGCGACGCGCGCTACGGCGACTGGGCCGAACGCATTCTCTACAATGGCATCGGCGCCGCGCTCCCGGTGACCAAGGAGGGCAGGACTTTTTACTATTCCGATTACCGCGTGGCGGGCGGCATGAAAGTCTATTACTGGGATGCCTGGCCCTGTTGCGCCGGCACTTACCTCCAGTGCGTGGCGGATTATCCCAATATTATTTACTACAAGGACGCCGGCAGCCTTTACGTAAACCTGTTCGTGCCCTCAGAGGTCGTGTGGAAACGAACCGGGGGCGAAGTCAGGTTGACTCAGGAAACGGGCTATCCTGAAACCGACACGACCACGCTGACATTGGAAATGCCATCCAGCCTGAGCTTCCCGCTCAAGTTCCGTGTTCCGGCCTGGACGCATGATGTCGTTGTCAAGGTGAATGGCGAAGCGGTCAAGATGCCCGCGGCCCGCGGCGCCTGGGCCTCGCTCGAACGCCGCTGGAATTCCGGCGACAAGGTGGAACTCCGCATTCCCCTGACGTGGCGATTGGAAGCGGTGGACCAGCAGCATCCCGACCGTGTCGCCGCCGTGCGCGGGCCGGTCGCGATGGTCATGGAAGGGGGATGGCAGGAAATAGATTTCAAGCTGCCGGAAAGCGTTTCCGCCTTCGAGAAAATGCTCGTGCCCGACGACAATCTCGGCTGGTTCCAGGTAAAATCGCCCAAAGGCGGAACCAACCACTCGAAGTTCCGTCCTTTCTACACCGAAAGCGAGGACATCGCCTATTATATGTATTTCGACCGGAAGTCGCTTCCGGTGGTGATGTGGTGAATTTGGCAGAGGCCGTGATTCCTTACGAGACTGACGAGGTTGCCCGCCAGATTTTGGGTCATTCCTGAATCGCGCTTAGATAGGAGAATCGGCTTGTAAGATGCTTGATGACAGGGCGTTACGAATCGCGCTCGAAAGCGGGAGCAAGCTCCCGCACTCCAAAACCGCCTTGTGGCCATGCCCTTCAGCGCGCTGGGGCGGCTCGGACTGGAACGCGCCCAAGGGCATGACCGCTAAAAGCAGAAATAAACGTAAACGGCCAGGGCCACCGCCACCAACCCCGCCAGCGCCGCCAACGACCAGAGGAGGTTGCGCTGGCGCGAGGCCATGGCCAAGGTCGCGATGATGACGGCCGCCTGCGCCCCGAGCATCCCGAAGAAGAAACGCTGGCTGCGCGCGTGGTGATGGTCGGCGGATTCGTTGCTTTGGCGCACTTGCAATTCATAAAGGTAGCCGACGGTCTGGTTCAGGCGGGCCTCGGCTTCGTAGCGGGCGGCGGTGAAGCGCAGCCGGTCGGCGGCAAAGGCCAGCCGTTGCGGCCCCAGGCCTGGCGCGCCGGAGATCAAATCGTTGAGGCGGTCAACCTGCGTGTTAATGGGTTTGACCGCCGCGTCAAATTTGCGCCCTTCCTCCGCCGCCGCGGCCAGGGCGTCGGTAATGGCTTGAGGATTGACCTGGCCGGCGAGCCGCGCGATCTCCGTTTCCGGGCGGGCGGTTTGGAGGGAGTCTATGGCGGCCTGGAGTCCGGCGTTGAGCGTCACCACGGGCGGCGGCGCCGGCAGTTCACCCTTTTGCAGGGCGCCCAGCACCTGGCGTCCGGCCGCCGAGTCGAGCAGATTGGAAAGGGCGGCCCGGGCCTCGGGCGCCAGGCCGGCGTTTTGCGCCGCCGTGGCGAGGGCCTGGTTGTCCAGGGGCGGGACGGCGGTGATTTGTTGCAGGAGATCCAGCGTGTTGACCTGGAAGGCGCCGCGCAGGCGCTTGCCCTGGAAGAAATTCCATTCGTCGCTGGCTTTGTTCTGCTCCTGGGCCGCCAGGGAGCGGTCGTATTGGGCGCGCGTCATTTCGCTGGAGGCCAGACCGGCCAGCAGGGTGGCAATGACCGCCATGATGACCGGC
>JBEKUQ010000119.1:0-6693 GCA_049514835.1 Verrucomicrobiota bacterium
CAGTTGAAAACCGAGCGTGATATTGACCAGGTTTTCGATTTGCTTGCCATCCAAAAGGATGAAGGGGATCGGGCCAGCTTCTTGGAGGAACTGTTTAAGTTTCATCTGCGCGAAAAGATTTAACCAGATTGATTTGTGAAAAGGGCAAAACAAAGCAGCGAGCGGTTCGTGATCATCATGGCGGGAGGACGCGGGGAGCGGTTTTGGCCGGTCAGCCGCGAGAAGAGGCCCAAGCAATTCCTCGCCTTGCTGGGCGGGCGTTCTTTTCTGCAACAGGCAGTGGACCGGGTGCTGCCGCTGGCGCCGCTGGAGAATGTCCTGATCATCACCAATGCGGCGCAGGCGGGGGTGGTGCGCCAACAGTTGCCCAAACTTCCGGGGAGCAATATTGTCGCCGAGCCGGTCGGCCGCGATACGCTGGCGGCCGTGGCGCTGGGGGCGGCGATAGCGGGGCAACGCTCCACCAACGCGGTGATGGCGGTGCTGCCGGCGGATCACGTCATTGCGGAGGAGAAGAAATTTCAGCAGGTCCTGGCGGATTGTTTTGATCTGGCAGGCCGAGGGCAGGTGATGGTGACCATCGGGATCAAGCCGACCGAGGCGGCGACCGGGTACGGTTACATTCGCGTGGGCCAGGTTCTGCCGGCGCCGCATGGGGTGAAACCGTATAAGACCATATTTTACAAAGCGGAACAGTTCGTGGAGAAGCCGCATTTTGACCGGGCGCAGGAATATGTGAGCAGCGGGCAATATCGCTGGAACGCGGGCATGTTTGTCTGGTCGTTTGTGACGATCACGCAAGGATTGGAGAAGCATCAGCCGGAACTGGCGGCCGCGTGCCAGCGCTGGTTTCAGGCGGCGGGCACGTCCCGGCTGGACAAGGTTCTGGCGAAGGAATATCCGGCGCTGCCGAAAATCTCGATTGACTACGCGCTGATGGAGCACGCGCAGAACGTGGTGGTGGCGGACGGCTCGTTTGCGTGGGACGATCTAGGCTCGTGGAACGCGCTGGGGCGCCATCTGCCGGCGGACGCGGCGGGGAATTGCGCGGTGGGGGATTTCATCCAGGTTGGCGCGGAGGGGAACATTATTTTTGACGCAAGAAGGAAAAGCCGGACGCCGATCGCGGTGGTGGGGCTGCGCAACGCCATTTTGGTGCAGACGGACGACGCGGTGTTGCTGGCGCACAAAAGCCAGGCGCAGAAAGTGAAGGAACTGGTCAAGAAGCTGGCGGAGGACAAGAAATACAGAAAGCTGGTGTAGCGATTGCGGATTGCGGATTTTAGAGCGCGAGCCTGCGCGCCCTCACCCGGCTTCGCCACCCTCTCCCGCTCCCGCGGGCGAGGGTTGGGAAGATTGGGGATTGCAGATTCGCCGTACAATCGTCGTGTGCTCTCTTTTTCAAATCCGCAATCCGCAATGGCCCCTTCGTCCTCACTGTCCTCCCTTGTCATCTGTTCCCATCATTTTTTGCATCATGGGCATCATGGACTTCACCAAACCGAGCATGTTGGTTTGGGAAGTTCCAAGGGATTGGAGCTGGGCGGGAGAAAGAAAATTGGCGGCTTGTTGATAGACGCGCTGGTTGATCTGGTCTTGAGTTTGAAGGGTCTGTTCCATTTGGGCGGCGGGATTGGCCTCGAGAACGACCGGTTTGCCGGTGTTGGGGTCCAGGGGCATGATGGAGTTTTTGCGTTCGTTGACCATGATCTGGAGCAGGCGCTGTTGTTGATCGTCGGTCAGCGGATTGTCGGCGAAGCTGGTTTTCATGGATTCCAACAACTGGCGGTCGGGAATGGTCGTTTGATATTCCTGAAACTGAGCGAAGCCACTGTCACCGAGCAACGACCGCATCTGGTCCTGCAAACTTTTTTGGGCGTCCTCGAGGACACCGGTGGCGCCGGCTTTGTTGGTGCCGCTCATCATCACCAGGGCTTGAGCCATAGCGTTGGTCGCGTTGTCCATGAGCGCCGCGTAGAAGGCGTCGCGCTGTTCAGGGGTGAGGTTGAGTTGTTTGACCAGCGGGGCGTATTGTGTTTTGAGCATTTGGGCTTGTGGCTCGGTCATGGCTTTGAGGAAATCCGGGTCCTTCATCATGTTCTCCAACATGCCGCCGAGGCCCTTGCCCTCCGTGGAAACACCGGGAGGATTGGCCGCCATGACAGGAGCGGGGGCGGCGGCCTTGCGCGCGACGGACTGCGTGGTGTCGCGCACCATGTTGCGGAGCGACCGGGCCATCGTTTCATCGCGGGTTTCCAGTTCCTTGATGGAGGCGAGTTGTTTCTCGCTTTGTTGGGCGGCCCGCTGAAGCTGGCCTTGCAGCGCGACGGTTTCCTGGTGCTGATTTTCAATTTTTACCCATTGCAAGGCAATGACGGCGACGGCGGCGGTGCCGACGGCGAGATGAAATTTTGTCCAGGCCATAATTTTGAGCGTTCCTTTCGCCAGGGTCAGGGTTGAGGCGGTCAAGGCCGAACCCTGGCAGGCGGCGGCGATGACGGCGGTGGAAAGTCCGGCCGGGGCGGCCTGGACGGAATGGGCGGAAATGGCCGCGCCCAAGGCGGCGGCCGAAAGAGTGACGCCGCGCGTGAGGAAGAATTTGCGCAACTTTTCCAAGGCGCGATTGACGCGCATTTTGGCGGCGTCGTCGCTGGCGCCCAGGGCGGCGCCGACTTCCTTCAGGGGTTTGTTTTCAAAATAGCGCAGGACGATGGCGTTGCGGTCGGCGTCGCTCAAGCCGGACATGGCCTGCTCCAGCAGGGGTCCGACCTGTTGCCAGTGGTCCGGCTCCGGTTGGTTGAAGGTGGATTGCATATAGGCTTGCTGTTCGCGGTTTTGCCGGCGGATTTCGCGCCGCAGCGCATTGGCCGCGGTGAGCCGCGCGGTGTGATAAAGCCAGCCGGAAAGGACGGTCCCCTGGCGCAACGTTTTCGCCTTCCTGGCCAGCACCAAAAAGACGGCCTGGGTGATTTCTTCCGCTTCCTGGCGGTTGCCTGACTGGCGCAAGGCGGCCGAGTAAACCAGGTTGACATAGCGCGCGACGAGGGTGGAGAAGGCCTCCTCGGAATTGCGGGCCGCGTATTCCGCCAACAATTGCATGTCATCCAGGTTCAGCATCTACTGAATAATGTCCGCCGGGATGGAAAAGGGAACAAGGTAATTGCGGGCGATGGGTCAGCGATGGGTGGCAGGGCGGGCAGTCCTCTGCCCGCCGCACGACGGTAGTGCGACGTTGCTTCCTCTGCCAAAGCCCGACGGCGGGCCGAGGACTGCCCGCCCTGCCTTCCGTGACGGTCGCATTACAATTGGGGATTGCGGATTGGGGATTTTAGAACGCGAGCCTGCGCGCCCTTATCCGCCTTCGCTTCGCTACGGCGCGACAAGCCCGGCTTCGCCACCCTCTCCCGCTCCCGCGGGCGAGGGTTGGGCTGCTGGTTAATTCCCATTCGGTGGTTGGAAATCGGCCAGGGAAAGCTGGGGCAGATAAACGCTCATGTAGTCGCGCCGCCACCACTGGCCGGTGGCCCGGCGCGTGGACGGGTCGGTGAAGTGGTATTGGAAAAGGAGGGCGCGGATGTATTTGGGCGGGGCTTGCGGGAAGGGATTCCGCGCCAGGAGGGCGACGACGGGAGGCGAATTTGTCAATAATTTATTGGCCAGGCTGACGAACCAGCGATTCTGGTCCAAGGGGCTGAGCGCGGCGAACCACATCTGCCAATCGAGGCGCGGTTGGAAGGGGGCCACGAAGGGCGGGCGGCGCTGGAGATCGCCGGGCTTGTATTTGAATATGTAATCCTGCCAGGTCTGACCGTCGTTGCTGCCTTGCAGGATGATTTCGGGCCGGGTCGGGGTCATGCGCGCAAAAAGGCCGTAGCTGTTGAAAGTTCGGAAGGGAGCGAGCCAGCGGAAAAGCGCGACCCACCCGCGAGGCAGGGCTTGCGCGACAGGCCCGGGCATGGGCAGGGTGAGCGCGGTCATGGCCACGACCAGCACGGCGAGGGGGGCGGTCAGTTTCCACGGCCAGCGCGCGCCGGGGGGGCGGGGGAGGGGATGAAGAAAGCGTTCCGGCGCGATTTTGCGGAACGCCCCGTCATCGAGCAGGGAGAGGCACAAGAGAATGGCCAGCCAATTGAAGAAGGTATAATTGCCGGTGAGGAGAATGGCCGCCTGGAACAGGGTGAAAATGGCGGCGGCGAGGAGGCGCGGTTTGCGGCCGCAAAAAATCAGGAAGGGCACCGCCAGCTCGATGAGAAACAGGAGGAAGCAGCAGACGCTTTGCGCGGTGGCGGGGAGTTGATGGGCGTACCAGCCGATCCAGGTGGGCAGGGGCTGGGTTTCGTAATGGACGCGGAGGGCGGTGAGATGGCGCCAGGATTCGTCGCCGCCGGCCAGCTTCACCCAGCCGGATTCAAACATCAGGCGGAAGAGCAGCCAGCGCAACAGCCAGAGGGCCAGGCGCGACGGCCCTGGCTGGCGCGACGGTCTTTCCCGCCATTGCAACGGGGCGAGGAAAATGGCCAGGAAACCGGTTTCCAGGAGGAGGGTGTCCCATTGGTAATAGAGAAACGGATTGGCCACGGCTGACAGGGAAAGGTAAACGGCCCAGAGGAGAAAAAGGGCCGGGGCGGGGGCGATCCCGGCCAGCAATAGGATTGACAGGGCGAGGCCCGCGCCGCATTGCCAGTGCAGCGCGCGATCGCTGGCGCTCCACCAGCAGAGAGTGGGAAACAGGTGGACCAGGGCCAGGCCGAGGTGCTGCTCGGAGGCGGTTTTCTTGACGGCCGCCATCAGGTCTTGGGCGGGAACGATGCCCTGGCTGCCGATCAGGCCGTCCAACTGCATCCAGAGCGAGGCGAAGGCGATGAGGTAGATCAGGGCCAGACCGCGCAAAAAGAGCCAGCGCGTCAAAAGGTGCTGGCGCGGCGCGGTGTCCGTCCCAAGAAAAAAACGGTCGAGCCTGGAAAGGAACTGGCGGTGGGCGGCGACCTCTTCGTAAACCAATTCCGTCAGGTCGGCGAAGGGCGGGATTTTGCGGTAGCACCAGAAAAGCCAGCGCTCGGCCCCGCCGGCCGCAAGCGAGCGGAAAACGGCGTCCGCCCCGGTGTGAACCGCGCCGTCCGGCAGGAGGAGATGGATGGAGCGCGCAAAATCTTCGCGTGAAATTTCGGGATATTTTTTTGCGGCCGTATCATCCTGGAACGGCAGATAAGCCACGGCGTCCCCGGTGGCGCGCTGCCAGCGGGCGGCCCAGCGGCGGCAGAAACCGCAATCGCCGTCGAAGATGAGCAGCGGCTTGGGCGGGGGTGATGCGATGCGAGCGTGATTTGACACATGCCGGGTACTCGGCGTGATAAATTCTTGCGCATTCGGCGCGCACGGAGTGCGCGCCCTGCCTCTCCAGCGGCAGGGCGGGCAGTCCTCTGCCCGCCGTCATCCGCAATGAATCATGGCACTGTGCAGGGTTTCATCCTTCTAAAAATGCGCGATGATGTTGTCGCCGAATGCGGAGCACTTGATTTCCGTGGCGCCTTCCATCTGGCGGGCGAAATCGTAGGTGACGCGCCTGGAGGCAATCGCGCCGTTGAGACCTTTGAGGATCAAATCGGCCGCTTCCGTCCAGCCCAGATAGCGGAGCATCATTTCGCCGCTCAACACCACGCTGCCGGGGTTGACTTTGTCCTGGTTGGCGTATTTGGGGGCGGTGCCGTGAGTCGCCTCGAAGATGGCGTGGCCGGTGATGTAATTGATGTTGCCGCCGGGGGCGATGCCGATGCCGCCGACCTGGGCCGCCAGGGCGTCGCTGAGGTAATCGCCGTTGAGATTCAAGGTGGCGAGGACATCGAATTCTTCGGGGCGGGTGAGCACTTGCTGGAGGGCGATGTCGGCAATGGCGTCCTTGATGACGAGGCCGGCGCCGGGCTGGCCGGCCGGGATTTTGCACCACGGGCCGCCGTCCATTTCCACCGCGCCAAAATAGTGCTTCGCCACCTGGTAGCCCCAGTCGCGGAAAGCGCCTTCGGTGAATTTCATGATGTTGCCCTTGTGGACGAGGGTGACATTGCGGCGTTTGAATTTGATGGCGTAACTGATGGCGCTGTGGAGCAAGCGGACGCAACCGCTGTAGCTGACGGGCTTGATGCCGAGGCCGACGCGGACATCGGCAGGAAAATTCTTCTCGCCGACGGCCGCCCAGAAATCGGCGGCCTTTTTGGCGGTGCCGAAGCGGATTTTGTCAAAACTTTTTGGGAACTCCCTGGCGAGGAAATCGAGGAGCTTTTGCGCGTCGGGCGAAGCGGCGGCGTATTCGATGCCGGCGTAAATGTCCTCGGTGTTTTCGCGGAAGATGACCATGTCCACCTTTTCGGGATGTTTGACAGGGGAAGGGACGCCGGCGAAGTATTGCACGGGGCGGAGGCAGACGTAGAGATCGAGCATCTGGCGGAGGGCGACGTTGAGGGAGCGGATGCCGCCGCCAATGGGCGTGGTGAGCGGCCCTTTGATGCCGACCAGATATTCCTGGAAGGCGGCGACGGTGTCGTCGGGCAGCCAGTTGTTGAATTGCTGGAAGGACTGTTCGCCGGCGTGGACCTCGAACCAGGCGATTCTGCGTTCGCCGCGATAGGCGGCCTGCACGGCGGCGTCGAAGACGCGGACACTGGCGGCCCAGATGTCGGGCCCGGTGCCGTCGCCGCG
>JBEKUQ010000120.1:0-6682 GCA_049514835.1 Verrucomicrobiota bacterium
TGAAATGCATTGTCACAGCCGGGCCGACCTACGAAGAACTGGACGAGGTGCGGAGACTGACCAATTTCTCCACCGGCGCCCTCGGCGCCGGCCTGGCCGATTATCTGGCCGGCCTCGGCCACGAGGTCGAGTTGTTGGCCGGCTATTATTCCTCCGGCCATCCGGCCGTCCAAGCGCAGCGCCGGCAGACCTTCACCACCACGGCGGATTTGCGCCGCCGCCTGGCCGCGCTGGCCTCGCCCGGCATCGGCGCGGTCTTTCACGCGGCGGCGGTGAGCGATTTCACCTTCGGCAAAATTTGGGAACGCGCGCCCACCGGAGAATTGCGCGAGATTAAATCGCCGAAAATTCCGACGCGCACGCAAGGCTTGCTGGTTGAGTTGCAGGCGACTCCCAAAATCATCCGCCAACTGCGAGGTTGGTTTCCCAAGGCCTTTTTGGTGGGTTGGAAATACGAGTTGGAACGCCAGAACAAGCCCGCCCTCCGTAAGTGGACCCTTGGGGCGTTGCAAATGAAGGAAAACCACACCGACGCCTGCGTCCTCAATGGCCGCGGCTTTTTCAACGAGGGCTTCGGCCTGCTCCACAAAGACATGACCCTGACCCGGTGCCTGGACAAATCGGCCTTGTTCGCCGCGCTGGCGGCCGCGATCACAGACCCGAGGTGAGTGTCCGCGCAAAAGCAACTTCGATTATTGAGCCGCACTCCAAACAGGATCGAAGTGGCGTTTGGAAGCGCGCCTTTGAAGGCAATTGAGAATTGAAAATTGAGAATCTGTCATTGGTAATTGAGCGGTAGGGGAAGTGGTTTTCAATTGCCAATAACCAATTTTCAATGACCAATTCTCAATCCGAATCGGCCTTGCGCCGAAAGCAAACTCGGAGGTTGTTTTTGCACGGATCCTAAAGCTCAAAATCCTCCACCCGCCGCAGCCCCAGGCGGAAGGGCAGCCAGCCCACTACCACCGAAAGGACGGCGAAACCGGCCCAGCTTCCCAAAAGCCAGCCGATGGAATTCTCCCCGTGCCAGCCCCACGGCGAACCCATCGCCAGCAGCGTGACCGCGCCGACAATGTAAAGAAAACTCGCCAGCAAACAAAGCGTGCCGCCGAAGCCGCTGACGATTTTCGCCGGATTGTCCTCCCGGAAATTGGGGAAGAGCGCGCCCAATCCCAGGGCCAGCCCGGTCAGGGTGAAGGTCATCGTGCCGATGATCAGTCCCAGATAGACCGTGCGCTCCAAGGGGATGCGCAACATCCGGCAGGACAGCACGATCAGACCCAGGCTCACCAGCAGCGCGGCCCGGCTGGCCAGCCAGAATTTTATCCGCAACACCCGCGGCAGTCCCAGCGGCGCCAGCCCGATCAGCCACAGCCGCCGGCCTTCCATGGAGAATTGCGGAAATACAAATCGCGTCGTCAGCGTCGCCAGATTCAGCGCGCACGCCCCGAGGTTCAAATAACACACCAGATGCACCCAAAAAGGATTGCCCAATTCCTCCGAAAAATGCCGCAGATTGATCACATAGACGCCCAGCAATCCCAGCAGCACCAGCGTCTGGCCCCATTGCGTCGTGTCCCGCCAGAACATGCGCGCGTCCTTCACCAGCATGGCCAGCGCGTCGCACGGCGGATTGAACAGGAACCGGAAGAGCTTTTCCACCGCCCCCACCCGATAGTCGAACGGGCGGTTGCGCCGGCGCCTTCTTTGGAACCAGCCCCAGCGCCCGAAGATGCTTTCCCGGCTTTGCGCCAGCGCGAACGACTCATAGAAAAATTTTCCGGCGCCGGCAAACGAGATGAAGCCAAAAAACATCACATGGCTCAGCAGCACCAGGAGAAAGAATACCGCCGAGGCCAGCGCCCCTTCCGCCCACTGCAACACCGTGGTGGATAGCCAGAAACTCGGCAGCCAGGGCCATTCCGTAAAACGCGTTCGCGTCAGCAGCCGGTCCAAATTGGACAGCACCCGCGTATCCAGCGGATTGTCCGCCAGGGTTTGCGGATGCAGCCAGACGGCCAGCAGCGGCAGCAACACCGCCAGCGCCAGCAGCGCCGCCACTTGAAAGGCGCGCCGGTCCAGAAAGCGCGCCAGCACCAGCGCCACCCACGCCCCCGCCACCCCGGGCAGCACGATGAACAACCCGATCGAGACCACCGTCATCGGGTAATAATACCAGGGCACGCCCCGCGTCAGCCCGTAAGCCGCCAGCAGCGGCGCGATCAAAAACAAAAAAGCCCACGACGCCAGCACCGTGGATTCGATGAACTTCCATTGAAAGACCACCCGGGCCGGGATGGGCAGGCTGAACAGGTACTCCGTTTCGCGGTTGCGAAAAAAATTGCCGTAGCCAATCACCAGATTGCTGAACAGCAGCATTACCAGCAGAAAGGCGAACAGCAAAAAAAACAGCCGCTCCAGCAACAACGCCCCCAGCGCCGGAAAATTGTTGACAAACCTGAACCCGCGCGAGAACAGCACAAAGGACAGCGCCTGATAGCCCGCCACGAACAACACCACCGCCAGCGCCATCGTGCCCGAGGTCTTATGCGCTGATTTCAGCCGCCGCCAGGAGTGGACCAGGTTGGCGCGCAGCAACAGCAACAGCGGGCTTGCAGAATTCACGCCCGCCAATCTAACCCTCCCGCCCCCAACTTCAACGCCAACTTTCCGAGCCCGTAGCGGCTTTCGACAGAAAGCCGCCATTCCACCAGAAAAGAATGCGGCACCCTTCCTGCTCCCCGGCCAACCCAGGAAAAGAGGATTGGACAGGATGAACAGGATTTTCAGGATTTCGAACGGAGTCAGAAAAGAATCCCATCGTCATCCTGTCCATCCTGTTAATCCCGTCAAAATTCCATTGCGCTTTATCAGCCTCATCGTTTGGCGAACACGCCGCCGGAGAAGCGGAAATATCTGCGCAAAAGCCAACTGTGGTCGCAAGATTTCACGGCCAAGCTGTTTTGCAACGTCGAGTTCTGGCTTGAACACGTCTGCCGAAGTCAGCCTGGCTTTGTGGAAGCAGCGCGAATGCAGTTCCGAATTGGGGGCTTGGTCCCTGCGATTTTGCCGGATCAGATTAGGTTTATAAGCACTTGTTGTACAATCTGTTGCACTTGAGATAGGGCAAAACTATAGTTTGACCCCTTCCACCCCTTCCACCCCTTCCATTCTTTGCAGGGGCACGTTTCTCAGGCATAATAAAATCGAGTTCGGTGGTTTCCAAGTTTCAGGCAGGACACTGCCAAACCCGCCCGCGCACGGAAAGAAAAACGGAAACTTTGCGCAGAATTTGCACAGAATTATGAACGATGACGAAGATGGCTGGTGGACGATGGAAAAGGCCGGAGAGCAGGCAGGGGAATTGTTCTCAGGGGAATAGACCGGAAAACGCTCTTCCCCATTTGCCTGACAACGATTCCCCTGACTTTGAATTTGTTATGTGAGCCGGGGTCAGTTATTGAGCCTATCGCATTGCAGGAGCGCCAGCTTTTTCCTGGCCGCACATCACGCGGTGATGTTGATGGACCGTGTGTTCCCAGGTTGCGCCGCGCCTGTGCTTCCGGCCTGGCCGCTGGCGCTTGCCACGGGCGAATTGGCGGTCGCGGAAGCCGGGGCTGGCTTGGCTGCGGCGGAATTGGTCGTCCGGCTGTCGCGCTGCAATCGGGCCAGCGCGGCTTCAGCGGTTGAAACATCGCCCGACTTGATCGCGGCCTGAAGCGCTTTGTAATCGGCGCTGGCCTGGGTGTTTTGGCTATTCGCCGCTTGAGAATAGCGCGCCATTTGCGCTTGCAGAGCGGCGATCACTTGTTGGTTGGCTGTGGAAGAGACGCTGGTTATAGGGGTCATAAAGATTAGTTCACTGAACGGTTGGTTGCGTTATTATTTTTGACCACCTCTATATATCGGTTTAGCGGGGGCGGGGCTTGAGCCGCCGGAGCCTCTTGAAGAATGACAATATTGTCATGTTGCTTTCGTTGCGTGGTTCGTCCTTGTCGGGTAGGATTTTCCTGGGAACATAATCAACAATAAGGAAAGCAATGAAAATACGGTCAGCGTTTTGTTCAATC
Source organism: Verrucomicrobiota bacterium (assembly GCA_049514835.1). Lineage (GTDB taxonomy): Bacteria > Verrucomicrobiota > Verrucomicrobiia > Limisphaerales > Palsa-1400 > JBEKOF01. The sequence continues at coordinate 4,071 of JBEKUQ010000120.1, forward strand.
CTGGCCGCCGGCTTCATCGCCGGCTGCGCATCGGAAAATCAAGCTCAACTTCGGGCCGAGGCAAAAATCAGCAAGGCCGACGCCCAGGCTACCGCCCTCACCAAGGCCCCCAATGGAACCTTCAAGACTTGTGAACTGGAACGAGAAAACGGCAAGCTCATCTGGTCCTTTGGATTCACCACCCCGGACACAAAAGACATCACCGAGGTCAATGTGGACGCCATCACCGGCGCCGTCGTCAACGTCGAGCATGAAAAAGCGGAAAAAGCAAAGGGAGGAACCGAAAAAGAGGAAAGCGGCAAATAGAGAAGCAGTGGTGTCCCGGTCCACGTTTGCCGACTTTTGCAAATAAAAGTAAAAACGGTCAAACTATAGCTTGCCCTATCTTTGCGCCCCATCGCACGGACCGACCACCGGCCCGCGAGTCGAAGGTGCAGGACAAAATTCTTCAAAGGTAGGGGCGTCGCGCTGCGACGCCCGGACGGCGCAGCGCGCCGTCCCTACCCAGGGAAGTGAAGAATTTTGTCCTGCACCCGTGAGTCCAGCGCGACCCGGCTCAAACTATAGTTTGACTACTTTTCCTTTTCGGGCTTGACCCTTTCGCTTTCATGGGTCGAAAAGCGTGCGGAAAGGCACAAATGTCAACGAAGCGGTCCTTTCGCCGGAGAAAAACCGAGGGCGGACTGGAAAAAGAAGACTTGCAAATCTGTGGAGCAGGAAGAAGATCGCGACAACGGCCCACGCTGGTCGTGGGCGAGAATCCAAATGGGAATTGTCAAATCAATTATGATCAGCCCTCACCATGAAAGGATGCCTATGAATGCAAAAACGATGAAGAGTTTTAGCTCACTCGCGGCCGCAGTTGCGTTGTGGGCGGGAGTCGCAACGGTTCAGGCTGCTGGTGGAACGCCCGGCGCTCCGGCCGCAGCGACCAACTCTGCCCTGGCGGAGAAACTGGTCGGACAGGTTGCCGACATCCAGCAGGGCGAACTCGTTCAGATCGACGGCAGCGTGGCGGACCTGCAACTGCTGGAGGACCTGGCGGTGGCCGTGCGCAAACGGGGCGCCTTCCCGATGATTACGATCGAGAGCGGAACCCTCTGGCGCCGCATGGTGGACGAGGTGCCGGAGCGGTTCGATTCCCAGTTGCGCCAGTTCGACCTGAACCTGGCCGGGTTCGTCTCGGCGGTAATTGCGGTGGACATCCCTGACTCGGAAAAGGCCCTCGCCGGTGTTTCCGCCTCCCGCCTGGCACTGGTGTACAAAGCGGACGCCGCCGTATATAAGCGGTGGCTGGACCGAAATGTGCGGGTCGTGGACTTGGGCAACGGACTCTATCCTAGCGCCGGTCGCGCCGCCCTGTTCGGCATGAGCGAGGCCGAGTTGCGGAAGATCTATGAGGATGGTCTGAACGTGGACTACTCGCAACTGCAGGCCACGGCAGCAACGATGAAAAGTATTCTGTCCGCAGGCAAGCGCGTCCATCTCACGGCCCCCGGCGGCACGGACCTGACCCTTGATATCGCGGGCCAGTCCACCGGGACATCCGATGGCATCATCACTCCCGAGAAACGGAAGGCAGGCGGCGCCGCTTGTCAGACTTGGTTGCCCGCCGGCGAAGTCTATTTCCGGACCGTCCCTGATAGCGCGGAAGGCAAAGTCGTCTTCGACCACTTCTACTTTGAATTCAAGGATTGCCGCAACGTGGCGTTCACCGTCAAGGCCGGCAAGATCACCGGCATCACGGCGGAAACCGGCTTGGAACGCCTCCGGGAAGTATATGCCGCCGCCGCGCCCGGCAAAGAACGCCTTACGGCCATTGACCTCGGCATCAATCCCAACATTCGGCTGGCCCCCGGCAGCCGCTTGCGCGCTTCCATGCCCGCCGGCATGGTTTCTGTGAATTTCGGCGACGATGATTGGGCCGGAGGCGATCTGTCAAACGGCTTCGGCCTCGGTGGGCCGGTCGCTTATGGCACCCTTACGCTCGATGGCAAAACACTGATCGAAAATGGCGAACTGAAGGTGAAGTGAGAGAGCGGTGTGAAGGCATTTGCGTGCCTTTAGTTTTCTGTGGTTAATTTCGGTAAAAACTGGAGATCCAATTTATGAGAAACAGCATTTTGCGGTCATCGAGCTTTCCCCAACAGAGTGGACGACGGAAGCTCACACTCTGCACTGTGAGAATCCATCTGTTGCTGTCCGCGCTACTGTTGACGACTGTTTGTCTGGCACAGGAACCGGCTGGTTCTTCAGCCCCGCTGGACCGTTATCGCATGGAGGAGGGATTCGTCGACGCCCACGGCGTGCTCATTTACTACGCCATGGTGGGAAGTGGCGCGCCGCTGGTGATCTTGCACGGCGGGCCGGGCGCGTCGCACGATTATTTCCTGCCCTATCTGCTGCCGCTGGCGCGGCACAATCAGCTCATCTTTATTGATGAGCGAGGATCCGGCAAATCGGAAAAACTGGAAGATCCCAGCGGCTACACCGTGGAGAACATGGTGGAAGATGTGGAGGCCGTGCGAAAAGCCCTAACCCTCGGCAGGATTAGTTTGCTGGGGCACTCCTGCGGCGGCGTACTGGCGCAAGCCTACGCTCTGCGGTATCAG
>JBEKUQ010000121.1:0-6641 GCA_049514835.1 Verrucomicrobiota bacterium
TAAAGTAAAGGGGTCAGTCCCGCATAACCGTAAAGTAAAGGGGTCAGTCCCGCATAACCGTAAAGTAAAGGGGTCAGTCCCGCATAACCGTAAAGTAAAGGGGTCAGTCCCGCATAACCGTAAAGGGGTCAGTCCCGCATAACCGCATATTCTTGCTTTCCGGTTGCACTTCCCGGCTTCGGCGCGCCGTAAAGCGGCCAGTTACTGAGGTTGTGAGGCAGCCATTTTTCCCGCTTTATCGCACCACGACCTCCCGCCGCCCATCGCCCCGCTCCACCGCCTCCGACATCGCGCACTCCTCATGTCCGAGCACCCGCCGCAACGCGCCCAACACTACCCCCATCTCCGCCATCCTCAGGTCCGCCCGCACCGTCCCGATCTCACGCCAGTCGCGCCGCTCCGCGAAAAGATCGGATTAGCCGGGTTGATATGATTTGCCTTTATCTTGTGCAACACTTAAAGTTCGTCTTTCAAAATGCACGACTCGGATGACGGAAGCAGGCTGCTGTTGAGCGGCGACGAAGCCATTGCCCTGGCGGCCTGGCACGCCGGCGTCGCCCTCGGCGCCGGCTATCCCGGCACCCCTTCCACCGAGATTCTGGAGAATTTTGCCAAGCTGGGCGGTCGCGCCCAATGGTCCCCCAACGAGAAGGTGGCGCTGGAGGTCGCCATCGGCGCCGCCTTTGGCGGCGCGCGCGCCCTGGCCACCATGAAACACGTCGGCCTGAACGTCGCTTCCGACCCCCTCTTTACCGTTGCCTACACCGGAGTGCCCGGCGCGCTGGTCATCGTTTCCGCCGATGATCCCGGAATGCACTCCAGCCAAAACGAGCAGGACAACCGCCGCTACGCCGTCGCCGCCGGGGTGCCCATGCTCGAGCCGGCGGATTCCCAGGAGGCTTACGATTTCTTGTTCGCCGCCTTCGAGATTTCCGAGCGCTGGCAGATTCCCGTCCTGCTTCGCGCCACCACCCGGGTTTGCCACAGCTCGACCGTGGTCCGGCCGCGCGCCGGCCGCGAGACTCCCAAAGCCGCGTCCTTCCTCCGCGATTTGAAAGGGCGCGTCATGGTTCCCGGCCATGCCCGTCCGGCCCACCGGCGGTTGCGCCAGAAGCTCTCCGAGATTTTGGAATGGAACGAGGATTGCGCGCTGAACAGCGTCCTGCCGGGCAGTGAAACTCTTGGCATCATCACCTCCGGCATTTCCTTCATGCACGCGCGCGAAGCGGCGCCGGAGGCCAGCGTCCTCAAGCTCGGCTTCACCCATCCTCTGCCGATGTACAAGATTGCGGAATTCGCCAAGAGCGTGCAAAATTGCCTGGTGATCGAAGAGGGCGACCCGTATCTGGCCGAAGCCATCCGCGCCGCGGGGATAGCCGTCAGCGCCAAGCCGGAAATGTATCGGTTCGGCGAATTGGACGTGGCCCGCGTGCGGCGCATCCTGCGCGCCGACACCAGTCCCGAACCGGTCCCGCCGCCGGGCCAGCCGCCCCAGCTCTGCGAGGCCTGTTCTTACCGCATCGTCTTCGAGGCGCTGCGCCGCCTGGACTGCATCGTGGCCGGCGACATTGGTTGTTACACCCTGGGGGCGTTGAAGCCGTTCGAGGCCATGGATTCGTGCGTCTGCATGGGGGCGAGCCTGGGCATTGGACTGGGTTTGCGCCACGTCCTGCCGCCGGAGCAGGCCTGCCGGGTGGTGAGCGTGATTGGCGACAGCACCTTTGTTCACAGCGGCATGAGCGGGCTGGTGGAAATGGCCTACAATCCGCCGCCCAACGGCCACGTCGTCATAATACTTGACAACTCCACCACCGCCATGACCGGCCACCAGGAGCACCCGGCGACGGGCCGCAATCTGCAGCATGAGCCGGCCGCCAAACTCGTGCTGGAGGACATGGCGCGCGCCTGCGGCATCCGCCGCGTCCAGGTCATCGAACCCCGCGCCGGGTCCGATGCCTTTGAGCACGCCCTCAAGGAAGCCCTGAAAAGCCGCGAACTGGCCGTCCTCATCGCGCGCCGGCCCTGCGTTCTGATCGCGCGCGCCCTCAAGGAATATGAAAAACGAGCCACCTGCCAAGAAAATGGAGAACCCTGCTGCGCATCCGCCGTGTAACATTGTCGTGGCCGGCCTGGGCGGCCAGGGCGTGCTCACCGCCACGGACATCATCGCCGAGGTGGCCTTGCGCGCCGGCTTCGATGTCAAAAAAAGCGAAATCAAGGGCATGAGCCAGCGCGGCGGTTCCGTCACCTGCGACGTGCGGTTCGGGGCCCGGGTGCTCAGCCCCATGGTGCCCGCCGGCGAGGCCGATTTTCTCCTCGCCCTCGAAGCAACCCAGCTCGAGCTGCATCGCCACCTGGTTCGTCCCGCCGGCCGGACGATTGATCCCTCCGCGATTGACGCGGAGCAGTTGCCGCAGAAAAAAATGTTGAACGTCGCTCTCCTCGGCGCGTTGAGCGCGCACCTGCCGCTGACCGAACAGGAATGGCTGGAGGCCGTCGCCTCGGCCTTTGATCCGAAGTTTTTCGACGCCAACCGGCAGGCCTTCCTGCTGGGCCGCGCCAGCCAGAACAAAACCACCCATGCCGCCGGCGCATAATCCCGTGTTGAGCAAGTCCGCCGACTTGTTGAACTTGCGCGTCCGATACAGCGAAACGGACCAGATGGGGACCTTTTACAACTCGCGCGCGCTGGAATGGTTCGAGTGCGGGCGGACGGAATGGATGCGCCACCGGCTGGGCCTTTCCTACGCGGCGCTGGAGGCGCGCGGCCTGTTTCTGCCCCTGGTGGAGGCGCACCTGGAATTTCGCGGCGGAGCGCGCTTCGACGATTTGCTGGCGGTCTCGACTTCCGCGCATCTGGCCGGGCGCGCGCGGCTGCGCTTCGACGTGCAAGTCAACCATCAATCCACCGGGAATCCTGTGGTGAGCGGCTATACCATCCATGCCTTCGCCAATGCCATGCGCAAACCGGTCCGCCCGCCCGGTTGGTTTTCGGTGATGCTAGACAAAACAGCCCAATCCCCATGAGCAAACATTCCATCCCAAAAATGGCGCGGTTCGATCCGATCAGCGCGCCGGATTTTCTTCCACCCGGCCAGTTGGGTGAATTGCAGTTGCAGCGCCTGCAAAACATGGTCACGCTGGCCTACAACGGCGTCGCCCTCTTCCGCCGACGCCTGAACGACCGCGGCCTGAAACCGGAGGACGTGCAAACCCTGGACGACATCACGCGGCTGCCTTTTTGCGACAAGACCGACCTGCGCGACAGCTATCCGTTCGGATTGTTCGCCAGCCCGATGAGCGAGGTTGTCCGGCTGCACGCGTCCACCGGCACCACCGGCAAGCCGATTGTCGTCGCCTACACCCAGGAAGACATTAACGTGTGGACCAACGTGATGTGCCGCAGTTTCGCGGCGTGCGGGCTGCATCGCGGCGACATCATTCAGAATGCCTACGGCTACGGCCTGTTCACCGGCGGGCTGGGCGCGCATTACGGCGGGGAGGCGCTGGGCGCGACGGTGATTCCCATTTCCGGCGGCAACACCCAGCGTCAAATCATGGTGCTCAAGGATTTCAAGGTCACCGCCATCTGCTGCACGCCGAGTTATTTTCTGCACATCCTGGACCAGGCCGCCGAACTGGGCGTCGCCATGAAGGATTTGCCGTTGCGCGCCGGCGTTTTCGGCGCCGAGCCGTGGACGGAATCCATGCGGCAGCGCATTCAACAAGAAAGCGGCATCAAGGCCTATGACATCTACGGCCTGTCGGAAATCATCGGGCCGGGAGTGGCGATGGAATGCCCTTGCCAGGCCGGGCCGCATGTCTTCGAGGATTACTTCTACCCGGAGGTGATAGACGCGGCCACCGGCAAGCCGTGTCCCGACGGCGTGGAAGGCGAGCTGGTGCTGACGACCTTGAGCAAACGCGCCATGCCCATGATCCGCTATCGCACGCGCGACATCACCGCGCTGACCTCCGAACCGTGCGGTTGCGGACGGACGTTGCGCCGCATCAAACGCATCAGCCGCCGGAGCGACGACATGATTATCATCCGCGGCGTCAATGTCTATCCCTCGCAAATCGAAACCGCGCTCCTGAAGGTCGAGGGCGCGCTGCCCCATTACCAGATTATTCTCACGCGCGAGAAGGGACTCGATGAAATGGAAGTGCAGGTCGAGGTGACACAGGAAGTGTTCAGCGACACGGTGGGCGGACTGGAGCAATTGCAGGCCCGCCTCACCAAATCCATCGAAACCACCACGGGACTGCGGCCGCGCGTCCGTCTCATCCAGCCGCGCTCCATTCAGCGCAGCGAGGGCAAGGCGAAACGCGTCATTGATCAGCGCAAGATGTAACCCCCGGCACAACATGAAACTCAAGCAACTCTCCCTCTTTCTCGAAAACAAACCCGGCGCCCTCAGCGCGCCGGTCAAACTTCTGGCCGACGCCGGCATCAACATTCTCACCCTCAGCATTGCCGAGGCCCAGCAATACGGCATCCTTCGCCTCCTGGTGCGCGACTGGAAGGGGGCCAAAAGCCTTCTGGAGAAGCACGGTTTGCTGGTGAAAGTCACCGACGTGCTGGCCATCGAAGTGGCCGACCGCCCCGGCGGTCTGGCCGAGGTCCTGGCGGCGCTGGAACAAGCCGGCCTCAACCTCGAATACATGTACGCCTTCACCCTCAAGCGCGAGAGCAAGGGCCTGCTCCTGTTCCGCTTCGGCGACCCGGACAAAGCCATAGACGTGCTGCAAAAGCACAAGATCAACGTGGTCGGAAACGCCGAACTTTTCAAGCGGCTCGAAGGCTGAACCAGGCAATCCCGCGCCAGCGTTTGGGTTGATTTATATTTTACAAAAGGACCCGCATGGAGAACGTCAAACAACGGCTTCGCAACGACCAATTTGCCGGGCGATGCGACGTGGAATTGCTCTCCGTGACCCCGGGCCGCGCCTCGGCGCGGATGACCCTTCATCCGCACCATCTCAACGGCCTCGGCACCGTGCAGGGCGGCGCCATATTCACACTGGCCGACTTTGCCTTTGCCGCGGCGGCCAACTCGCATGGCACCGTGGCGGTGGCGGTCAACGCCAGCATCACCTTTATGAAAGCGGCCTGCACCGGCACCCTTTGGGCCGAGGCGCGCGAGCTGGCCCGGAACTTCAAAATCGGCACCTACTCGGTTGAAATCAAAGATGACCAGGGCGACCTGGTGGCGCATTTCCAGGGCCTCGCCTATCGCAAGAAGGACAAAGTCTGACCGGACGCCGGTGTTCTATCTGTCCCGCCGCAGGAGGTGGCCGGCCAGCGCCTCCAAGGCGCGCGCGCTGCCCTTGAAAACCCGCAGCGCGGCGAAGGCCCGGCCGGTGAGTTGTTCGGCCATTTTCCGGGATTTTTGCAGGCCGATGATCGCGGGATAAGTCGCCTTCTGCGCCCGCGTGTCCTTGCCCGCGGTCTTGCCCAGTTGTTCGCTTGACTGAGTAACGTCAAGTATATCGTCAATGATTTGAAAGGCCAGGCCGACGTTGCGGCCAAAATCGCCCAGGGCCTCCAGTTGAGCGCGGGGGCAATTGGCGCTCATCCCGCCCAGGCGCACCGAGCAGCGCAGCAGGGCCGCCGTTTTTCTCTCGTGAATGTAGCGCAACTGGGCGGCGGAGGTCTTTTTCCCCTCGCCCTCCAGATCGGCCACCTGGCCGGCGATGAGTTGGCGCGAGCCGGCCGCCTCCCACAGTTCGTGCAACATCACCCGGTGCGAGTAGCGCGGCGTGGCGGCGCAGGTCCCGGCCACGGCGAAAGCCTCGGTCAAAAGGGCGTCTCCGGCCAGGATGGCGATGCCCTCGCCAAAGACCTTGTGATTGGTCAGCTTGCCCCGGCGGTAATCGTCGTTGTCCATGGCCGGCAAATCGTCATGGATGAGGGAGTAGGTGTGAATGCACTCCACGGCGCAGGCCAGCGGCAGCGCCTTGCGCCACGAACCGCCACAAGCTTCCGCCGCCGCCAGACACAGCGCCGGACGCAGCCGTTTGCCTCCGGCGAAAATGGAATACCGCATCGCCCGGTGGATGGTGGCGGGCTTGAAGCCGGCGGGGGGCAGAAAACGGTCCAGGGCGCGGTTCACCGCCGCGGTTCGTTCCTTGAGAAAGCCCTCCAGATCAAAAGCCGGTATTGCGCGCGAATGACTCATCTTCTTACCAAGGCCCGTCCGCCAAAATGGAAACCAGGTTGCGGGCGAGGTCGTCGGCCAGATTGGGCATGGCTTCCCGCTCGCTGCTGGACAAATCATTGCCAGCGCGAATGTAAGTGCGGCCCTGCACGGCGCGGTTGAAGTTGGTTTTGCCGCTGACCGGGTCGCGCGCCACCACGTTGGCGGTCAGGACCAGCGTATATTCCTGGGGCGTCAAAACATCGTTTGTGGCGTAGGAAAGTTCGTTGCGTTCAAACCGGAGGATTTCCCCCGTGACCAAAATATCCGGGGTGCCGGCGGTCTGGAGGCGGAAGGTGGCGTCCTGCTGGAACTGCCGGCGCATGGAGGAACTGAGGTATTCCGAAATGCGCGGCTCGCGGGTATGATTGACAAATGGGAGGACCTGCACCGAGACGCCGCCCGCGGGCAGCCCGCTGCTGGGGCCAAGGTGATAACCCG
>JBEKUQ010000122.1:0-6631 GCA_049514835.1 Verrucomicrobiota bacterium
CAGGGCAGTCCCGCAAACGTGCTTTCCCCTTGCAGGCTCAAATAAATCTCGTGGATGTTTAATGTTGCGGACAACTGCTTCACCATTTTAAACGCTGGATCGAAATTCGAAGGCATCCGGCAATAACGTAGCAAAACGCAGGGGCCAGTGGCAAGCAGGCGGTGCCCTCTCAAATCCTCGCCTGCATTACCCACACCACCGACCCCGCAGCCCTTGATGGATCTTCTCCCGGGCAAACAAGATGCAAGGAAAAGTGGAAAGCTCCTGAGCGCCGCGCGCCAACAGCAACTGTTACCCGTCAGGGTGAGAATAGCCCGGCCATTTATGGCCGGGTCATCGTCCGACAAGACCAATCAAGTCCCGCAGGGACGAAAGACAAAGGATCAACCCATAGTTTCATTCGTTGGACTTGGTTCGCCGGCTTTCCTCCCGGCGCGCTCCTTGCGCAATTAATCTTTGCGCGGGGCCTCAGGCGGCGCCGGGCTGGCTTTTTACGTCAACAATGGATTTGGGGCGGAGGAGATAGGTCAGGGATTTGACGGCCAGTTCCATCATGAGGAACGGCTTGGCAATGAGGTCGTTGGCGCCGGCCAGGGAGGACTGGGCGCGGACTTCAAAGTTGGTCAGGCTGGTGACGAAAATGACGGGGGTGGCCTTGTTGGTGGCGGTTTTGCGCAGGGCGGTGCAAAGCTCGAAGCCGTTCATCTCGGGCATTTCGGCATCGAGAAAGACCAGATCAAACTGGTTCTCGCACAGGATGGTCATGGCCATTTTGGGTTCTTCAATGCAGATGCAGCGCAGATTGGCCTTGGCCAGCGCCACCGCAATGGTGCGGCGCGAAATCGGTTCGTCATCCACCGCCAGAATGAGGAGGGACTGGGGGATTTCCTGCTCGCCGTGGCTGAGGTCGCGAAACAGGACGTTGAGGCAATCGGAGGCGTGGGCAATGGTGCGCAGGACCGAGCTGGTCATTTGCCGGGGTTTTTTTTGCAGGTCTTTGATCAGCGCTTCCATGGCGCCGGCCAGGTGGGCGATGCGGGTGAAACCGGTGACGCCGGCCAGGCCAACCAGGGAAGTAATGGAGGCGCAGAATCCTTGCAACAGGGTCAGTTGTTCGGTGGTGCTTTTGCTCCGCACCAAAGCGCCCACCCGCTCGCGCAGGTCAAGCTGGATTTGGGGGACGCGCTTGAGGAACTCCTGCCGGATCTCCATCCGAAAAGCGGACGTGGCGTCGGAACCAAATTCCGGCGCGGCCGTCTCCGGGCCTTTCCCCTCCGTCAAGGCGGGTTCCTGGGGCGCAGACGGCGCCGAGGAAGGCCGGGCCGTGCGCGGCGAATGCAACCCGGAAACCACCGGCGTGGGCGTCGGCGCGGGAACCCCCGGCCCGGCGGCGGGCGGCGCGGGCATTCTGATGAGCGGGTCGATGAAGGGGATTTCTTCCGGCGCGGCAGGAGCGGGCTCGGCGGCGCCGAATTTCGGCGGGGAAGGCGGAATGACCAGCCTGAGCGGGGGAGACGACGCAGGCGGGGAGGAAAAAGGCGAAGGGGCCGAAGGAGCAGGAGAAGCGGCGGCCGGGGTGGGCATGGCCACGGTGGCGGCCGGCTTGGGCATGGCCACGGTGGCGGCCGGCTTGGGCGCCGGCATGCTGACGGGAATGGGGGAACTGCCCAAGGGCTGGGGATAGAGGCCGAGAATTTCGCCGCTAAAGATCTGCTCGACAATTTCCAGGGCCAGATTGGGGGTGCAATCCATTTTGGAAACGCACTTGTTGGCGCCGGCGTCGAAGGCTTGCTTGATCAGATCGGGAGGATAGAAACTGGAAAGCACCACGATGGGGACGAGCTTGAAGTTGGGCATGGCCCGAATCTGGCGGATCAGCTCGGTGCCGCTCATGCCGGGCAGCGAGAGGTCCATCTGGATGAGGTTGGGCTTGAAAGAGGGCAACACTTCCAACGCGGCGGGAGCATCCTCCACCGCCTCGACCACGAATCCCGACAAGTCAAACTTGCGGCGATAAATGCCGCGCAAGATGGGGTCGTCCTCGACAATCAAAATCTTCTTCATGCAGCGCCTTCTGGCCGCGTCACGCGGGCGGCCTGGAAACGAAACTCCGTCGCTGGACACCTGTATTGTGGAACAATGCTTGATCCCCGCCGGGAACACAAGCAGAAGATATGCAAAAGAAGAGCGCTTGCGACAGAGCCGGAAATGGGGTATCCATTGGGCGAGATGCCAACGGTTGGAGAACAATTAAGAGCGGCGCGCGAAGCGCAACGGCTCACGGTCACACAGGTGGCGGACATGACGAAAATCCGCAGCGACCATATCCGCGCCATTGACCAGAGCAATTACGATGTTTTTTCCGCCCCGGTCTATATTCGTGGATTTGTGCGGACCTACGCGGTGACGCTGAAACTGGACCCGGCGGTGATCCTGGCCCAACTCAACGCCGAGCTGGCGGAAAGCGGCCCGCAAATGCCGGCTTTTCCGCCCCCGGCCTCCGGCCTGCTGGACTCGGCCATGTATCATATCGCCACGGCGGGGCGGCGCATGCTCCTGCCCATTCTGGCGGTGGCGCTGGTGGGGGGCGCGGCCACGGGCGGGATCCTGCTGTTGAACCACCGGGCGGCGCAGCGTCCGCTCAACGGGCTGAGTCCGGGTCTTTATCAGGCGGCCGATAATCGCGGAGAAACTCTGCCCCTGCCCAAGCACTGACCGGATCGGGCGAGCATGACCAAACCCCGCCATCGCCCGGTTCGCGTGGGCCTGGTCTCCCTCGGTTGCGCCAAAAACCTGGCGGACGCCGAGATCATGCTCGGTTCGCTGCTCCAAAGCGGGATGACCATCACCAATGACGCGGCCCAGGCGGACGTCGTCATTGTCAACACTTGTTCGTTCATTGAGGCGGCCCAGAAGGAAAGCGTGGAGGCCATTCTGGAATCCGCCCAGGCGCGGGCGCGCCGCCATCCGGCGCAGGGATTGATCGTGGCCGGCTGCCTGCCGCAGCGTTTTGGCGGCGACCTGCCCAAGGCGCTGCCGGAAGTGGACGCGTTCATGGGGGTTGACCAGGTGGCGCAAGTTGCGGAAATCGTGCAGCAGGCGCTGGCCGGCCGGCGCGAAAAGCTCCGCCGCGCCGGGCAGGAAGGAGCGGACGCCAATTCTGTCAAGAGAATTTCCAAGCGCCGGGCCGGGCTGAAGGCGCATACGCCTCCCTCCGCTCCCGGGCCGGTCCTGCGGGTGCATCGGCGGCCCAGTTACATCCCGGACTACGCCACCCCGCGCTTTCGCCTGACGCCGCGGCATTTCGCCTACCTCAAAATTGCGGAGGGCTGCAATCATCCGTGCAGCTTTTGCATCATCCCGCAGATGCGCGGCGCGCATCGCAGCCGCCCGCAGGAGGACGTGGTGCGGGAGGCGGCCCAGCTTGTCGCCGGCGGGACGCGGGAATTGAACCTCATTTCCCAGGATTCCACCTATTACGGCCTGGACCTTCGCGCCCATCACAGCCGGGCGATTTCCTCGCCGGCAAAATTCAGCGCGGCGGCGCGCGGGCTGCCGGCCGAGGCGGCCACGCTTGGCACCCTCCTGCGCGCGCTCAACGCCCTGCCCGGCGATTTCTGGGTCCGGCTGCTCTACACCCATCCGGCCCATTGGACGGACGAATTGATTGACACCATCGCCGGATGCGCCAAGGTGGCCCGCTACGTGGACCTGCCCCTCCAACACATCCACCCCAACATGCTGGAGCGGATGCGGCGGGAAACGTCGCGGGAGCATATTGTTGACTTGATCGCGAAAATTCGCGCCGGCCTTCCCGGCATCGCCATCCGCACGACTTTTATTGTCGGCTTTCCCGGCGAGACCGAGGCCTGCTTCGAATCGTTGCTGGAGTTTATTCGCACGGCGAAGTTCGAGCGTCTGGGAGTTTTTACTTTCTCGCCCCAGGACGGCACGCGGGCCGCGAAAATGGAGGGGCAAATTCCGGCGCGGATCAGAAAAGAGCGGCAGAAGCTGGCGATGGCCGAACAACTCAAGGTGGCGCGGGCGGCGGCGGCGGCGTGCGTCGGGCGGGAGATGAGGGTGCTGGTCGAGGGGGAGGCGCCGCCCGGCGATTTGCAGGCGGCCAACGTCAGTTCCTGGGAGCACGGCCTGATCCGGTCCTCCTCCTCCGCCGCGCCAACGCCGGCGCGCGGTCCCGGCGGGCGCGGCCGTTTTATGCGGGCGCGCAGCCAGGCGGACGCGCCGGACATTGACGGGCGGGTTTATGTGCGGGGAGAATTGCCGCCGGGCGAATTCGCCCGCGTCAAAATCATCGGCCACACCGATTATGATTTGATCGCCGAACCGGCCGGGTGATGGTGTCACCAGTCACACCCTCACCCACAATCCCGGAACTCTCACAATTTGAGAGTCCTCCAGCAGAGCTGGAGGATTTACCGAGGAGACGGTGGAATACACTACAAAGGCGGAGTGCGCCCGTCCCCGGGCGCAGCAACGTGATCATGCAAATAAGCCTTGGAAAACTCGGTTGCGTCCAAGCCGTCCGGGCTTGCTGCGCCCGAGGACGGGCGCACTCCTCTGTCGTCTATCCTGCGGCCTTGGCAGTATCTGGCATTAAGTTTTTCGTATGATCTGAAGATTGATGCCGCCGGCCCATGCGAGGCCTGTCTTGAAAAGGTTCGTTTCACTTGCTTTCAGAAATGTCCATCCCGCCTTTTCCGCGCTTGTCGAACCGGAGAATGTGGGTTACACTCCTCTGGTTATGCAAACGTTCCATGCGGAAACTGTCGTTGAAAAGGATGGCAGGCTTCATTTGGACCACGTGCCGTTTTCCGAAGGAGAGGCGGTTCATGTCTTTGTTTCATCCGCCACGCCCATTACAAAGCAACCACTCCAGGGCTCCGTATTGAAATATGAGCAACCGTTTGCGCCTGTTGCCGAGGAAGATTGGGAAGCCGTGAAATGATCGTCCTCGATACCCACATTTGGGATCACATTATCACAGCGACAGCGCGAGAAATGAAGTGTCCAATCGCAACGGACGACGGGAAGATCCTGGTTCCTCGCTGTTTTCGGTGGAATGGAAATGGCCCGTTCTGTACTGTGTGACAAGAACTCATTCGTCAATCCCAACGGGATTGGATCATTCAGACCAGGGTTGGCCCGATTCCGAGAGGGCCTACCCTGGGTGGCCGCATTTAATCCCAACTACCCTGAAAGGGTTGAATATCAGGGACTTACAAAACAGATTCAACCCTTGCAGGGTTGTGGTTTCTACCTGAGTTGACCCAGGGTAGCTCGTTCCTCGCAACCCGTGGGCTGAGAGCTTCAATCCCGTTGGGATTGAAGAACCAATGGCGCCGCCTCATACATCTCCCCGTACTCCACCGAAAACAGCGAAGAACCAAAATCCTGGCTTACCCGCATGTGCAGCTCACCTGGCTGCGGTGACAGGCTGTAGATGGGGACGGCAGCCCAACACGGAAATGCGCCCCCGCCTCGCGAACAAAGATTTACTTGGCGCGGCGAACCTGTCTTTATAGGGGTGTTCCATGAACGTGCCGAACCAACTAACCATTTCGCGGTTTGTCCTGACGATCGCCTTTTTGGTGGCGGTCTTCGTGGAGTTTCCACGGCATGTGATCGTGGCCCTCCTGCTGTTCAGCGCGGCCAGCCTGACGGATTATTTTGACGGGCGCATCGCGCGGCGCGACAAACTGATCACCAATTTCGGCATTCTGATGGACCCGCTGGCCGACAAGATCCTGGTTTGTTCGGCGTTCATCTCTTTCGTGGGCCTGCACTGGATGGAGGCCTGGATGGCGGTGATCGTGGTGGCGCGGGAACTGGCCATCACAGGCTTGCGCCTGCTCGCGGCCTCGAAGAACCTGGTGCTGGCGGCGGAACGATTCGGCAAGCACAAAACAATTTCGCAAATCGTCGCCATCCTGGCCATCCTCCTCCAGCACTGCTACCACGAGGCCGGGCCGGTCGGCACCTTTCTTTTCGGTTTCCATGTTTTCGGCGAACCGTGGATGGAATGGTTTGCGCCCCTGGCCCTCTGGGTGGCGGTGGCGCTGACCCTGGCCTCCGGGGTCATTTATCTTTGGCGCAACCGCGCCCTTTATCTGTCCGATCTATGAAACTGTGGATCGCCCAGGGATTTGGCGCGGGGCGCATTCCCTTCGCGCCGGGCACCGCCGGCTCGCTGCTCGGGCTGGGCTGGCTGGCGCTGCTCCTCTGCGGCAGGTCGTGGCTCATCTTTGCCGCGGGCTGCGCCGCCGGCATCGCCCTCTCCGTCTGGCTGTGCGGCGAAGGAGAAAAACGGCTGAACCAAAAAGACCCCGGCTCGGTGGTCCTCGATGAAATCGCCGCCATCCCTCTTTGTTTTACAGCGGCCATGGCCATGGCCTTTTGCCGCGAAAAACACTGGCCGGGACCGGAGTATTTCTTTTCCGCGGCGCACGGCCTGGCCACCGCGGCCATCTTCGTCCTGTTTCGTTTGTTTGACATTCTTAAGCCGTGGCCGGTGCGGCAGAGCCAGGCGCTGCCCGGCGGTTGGGGCATCACCGTGGATGACCTTCTCGCGGCGGTGTATGTCAACGCGGTGGTGTGGCTTGCCTTTCGCTTT
>JBEKUQ010000123.1:0-6623 GCA_049514835.1 Verrucomicrobiota bacterium
CGGCGCCTCAAGGCTTCGCCGAATTTCGGCAGCCGGTCGGCGGCCCGCGGCGGCCAGGGGCTGGGCGTGTGAACGGCGGCCTGTACGGCGTAGCGAACGGCGTGGTCAATGGCAGCCCGAAAGGCGTGGTCAATGGCAGCCCGAACGGCGTGGTCAATGGCAGCCCGAACGGCGCCTTGGGCCGAACGGTCGCATCAACACTCAGGCATCGTGCCAAAAGGGCGGGCCAAAGTTGCGCAAATTGTCTTTTACAATGCCTCGTTCACCTTGGGCTAAAATAAAATTTAGCCTACGGGCATCGAAAGCCGCGATGCCCGTAGGCTAAATTCACGAAACCCCAAAAGTCAAGAAAATTTATCGCAGAAGAAAGCGCGGCGGCGCAATCCGCGTCAGCCGTGGGGGTAGGGCGGGCAGTCCTCTGCCCGCCGCACGTTGGCAGTGCGACGTTGATTCCGCTGCCATCGCCCGACGCCGGGCAGAGGACTGCCCGCTCTGCCTTTCCCGACCCATCCGTCACTCGCGCATGACGCGGCCGCCCGACCCATTTCGCTCGAATCCAGCCGCTCCTGGCGAATTTGCTTGGAAAAGCACCGGCGCAGGGTTACACCGGCCCCTGCTAAAATTCAGTATTTGCATGAAAAAGAATTTGTTTCGGCGGATCGCCTTGTTTGGCGCGGTGGCGGTCGGGGTCGCGCTGGCGGCCTTTCTCCCGGCGGGTCCGGCTCCGGCGCAGGACGCCAAGACCGGAGCAAACACCAACCGCGCGGCTGCGCCGGGCGGGAAGGTGCCCCAGTCCATCAGCAACGCCCTGGCCCACACGCTGGCCGCCAAGGAGGCGCCTGCCGCCTGGGCCGAACTGATTGAGGCCGCCCGCCAACCGCCCTATCCGGCCGCCTGGCAGTTGCAGGAGCCGTCGCCCGAGGAGCAGGCGCGGTTTCTCATGCCCTACGCCCTGGCCGTGGCCGACAAGGCGCACGATTTTTACACCCGCTTTGCCACCGACACCAACGAGGTGGACGCGCGGGAAATTGAGCTGGCCATGTTGTCCGGCGCGATGGACACCGGCGCCACCAATCAGCAGGCCCGCTTCGACGCCGCCGAAAAATCCCTGCTGGCCGACCCCAAATTGCCCGACGACGAACGCTTTGAATTGCGCCACCATGCCGTGGAAAAGGCGGTCCATGACAAGGAAGCCCAGGGCGATGCCGCCATGCTGGTCGAATTTGAAAAGGGCACGCGCCTGCTGCAAAAGGAGTTTCCCAAGCAGCCCAGGGTCATCGCCATGCTCATGGACCTGGCCGAATTCAGCGATCCGGAAAAATCCCGCGACGTCATCAAGGAAATCGCCGCCAACGCCGACGCCCCGGCCGAAATCAAAGACGCCGCCGCCCAAATGCAAAAGCACCTCGACCGGGTGGGGAGGCCTTTCGCCTTGAAATACGCCGCCAACGACGGGCGCGAGGTGGACCTCGACAAACTGCGCGGCAAAGTCGTGCTGGTGGATTTCTGGGCGAGCTGGTGCCAGCCCTGTGTCGAGATGATGCCCGAGGTCAAGGAGGCTTACGGCCAGTTCCATTCCAACGGCTTTGAGATCGCCGGCATTAACCTGGACCAGGAGAAGGAGAGTTTCACCAATTTTGTGGCCGAACAAAAAATGGAATGGCCCCAGTTCTTCGACGGCAAATACTGGGACACCAAATACGCCGTCGAATTTGATGTCAAGGACATTCCCGCCATGTGGCTGGTGGATAAAAAGGGCGTGCTGCGCTACATCAACGCCGGGTTCGATTTTACCAACAAAGTCGCCCATCTTCTCGGCGAATAGCCCGGGGGCGCCATCATGGATTGGCTGAATCACCTTCTCCTCCCCAACGGCCATTTCCTTGGCATTGAATGGTCGGTGTGGAAAGTCATCGGCTGGTGCGGCAACGCCATTTTTTCCACGCGCTTTCTCGTCCAATGGTATGCCACCGAAAAGCGCCAGCAGGTCGTGGTGCCGCCCCTGTTCTGGTGGTTGAGCCTGGCCGGTTCGCTCCTCTTGTTGTCCTACGCCATCTTTCACGAACACGATTCGGTCTTCATTTTTGCCTACGCCTTCACCTGGATTCCTTACATTCGCAACCTCCTCATTCACCGCCGCCACGAGCTGTCCCAAGTCGGCTGCCCCTCCTGCGGCCACAAATCCCCGGCCACCGCCGGCTTTTGCTCCCAGTGCGGCGCCAAACTGAACAGAAACCCGTAGCGCCGGCCGGGCTTGATCTCTTCACTCGTTGTGCAGGCAGGGCGGGCAGTCCTCTGCCCGCCGCTCCATTGTTGAAGCGCCGAACCTACGGCGTTATCACCGTGCGGATGTGATCAGTCCCCCCTTCCAACCCGTCCAGCGCCGCGTTGATCGCCTTGGCCTCCAGCGGAATGATTCGCGTCACCGCCGCCGGAATTTGCAGCTTCCCGCTCCGCGCCAATTCCAGCAACAGCGGCAGTTCCGACGCCAGATGATCGGACACCCCGATGATCTGCGCTTCCTTGTTCAGCAGATTGTCATAGGGAAACACGGGAAACGATTCGCGCGTCAATCCCGCCAGGGCGGCGCGGCCCAGCCGGCCGAGACAGCGCACCGCGCCATCCATGCTCACGGGCAGGCCGATCAATTCCAGCGCCACGTCCACCCCGCGCCCCTTCGTCGCCTCCATGATTTGCGCCGCCGCGTCTCCTTGGCCGGCGTCAATGCCCATCGCGCCCAGGCCCGCCGCCAGGCGCAGTTTGTGGGGATTGATGTCCACCGCAAAAATCTCGCCCGCGCCGAGCGCCCTGGCCAGTTGCACGGCCGAATAACCCAGTCCGCCAAAACCAAAAACCGCGACCGACTCGCCCGCCTGCAACCGGGCCTTGCGCAAGGCGTGCAGCGCCGTGGCGGACGAACACATCATGATCGCGCCCTGGACAAACGGGATTTCCTCCGGCAACACGAACAGGCTCCGCGCCGGCACGACGGCCAACTCCGCGTAGCCGCCGTCCTGCTCCTTGCCGATCATCTTGCCGGTGGCGCAGAATTGTTCCTGGCCGGCGAAGCAGTACGCGCAATGGCCGCACGTGGCCAGATAATGCACGCAGACGCGCGTCCCCCTGGCAATATGCTGGACGAGCGCGCCGGTCTCCTCCGCCACCCCGGCGATTTCATGCCCTGGCGTCCGGGGCAGGGGATGGACGCGCGAAACCCCGGCGCGGTAATGCGCGTCCGAGTGGCAGATGCCCGCCGCGTGAACCCGCACCAGCACGTCCTCCGGCCCGGGGTCCGGCGCCGGCAAATTTTCCATGCGCAACGGCTTTCCAATTTCGAACAAGCGAACCGCTTTCATTTGAGCCAACAATTTTGATCCGGATCGAGATTAAGATTGGAACCGGGAATCCGCCACCCCAAAAATGCCAGGGCGGGAGATACGCACCGCTGGCTCAGGAAGGGAAACCCCCCGTGTTTTCTCTCTCTTCCACACTCTTGTGGACGAGAGGGCAGGGGAGAGGAGGTTTCCAGAATTCACTTCCAGCACTTTATGAGCCAGCCGTGGGAGCTACGGCGGCAAAGAGGAATCCGCACAAATGAAAAACGGGAAAACGCTTGAAACCAGGCCAAACAAGTGGGAGATTCCCACTATGACAGTCGTGGCAGACAACAAAAAGCGTGTGACTCTGCACCTGGCCAAGCCAGGGGACAGGTTCGATGTCCAAGTGGCCTCCGGCGGGAATTTCATTTTGACCAAGCTGGTGCCTGCGCAGCCAATGGGCTCCGCGAAGATTCGGATTGAGAAACGCGGGCCATACCATGTCGGTGTCCTGGATCAGCCGGTAAATGAGCAAGCGCTTAATGAAGCGGTCGCTGAGTTTCCATGAATACGGATCCGCCCCCAGCCCAGGCCACTTCGCCTCCAACTCGGCGTTTGCTGGACGTGAACCTTCTCCTGGCGGCAATTTGGGCTGATCATCCGCTGCACGCCAAGGCCTTTGCCTGGCTTGCCGGGAAAAGCGTCATGCTGTGTCCATTATCCGAGCTTGGTTTTCTGCGCATCTCAACCAACAAAAAGGTTTTCAATGTGCCAATGGATAAGGCAAGGCGTTTGCTTAACCAGTTCGCCGCAGATCGAAAGGCGGTCAGGATTGCGGCCGACCTGCCGGCACTTGATTCTCACCCTGTTAAATCCGAAGAAGTTACTGACCATTACCTGGCCGATCTGGCGGCCCGGCACGACGCCAGACTGGCAACACTTGATCAGAACCTGAACCATTCGTCCATTGACGTCATACGCTGAAAAAGCCCAATGTGGTCATCAACCCTCGCCTGGGGAAACAAAATGAAGAATCGACAGAATCATGGCGGGACAGAATCATAGGTCAGAATCGCAGCAATTTTTTAGGTGATGCGCGCGCTACTTTCATTCCGCTTCTTCGTGCCAATGGTTCTTGGCATTGCCCTTGGTGTGTTTCTGGCCGACGCGGTATGGTGGCATAAGGATAACGGCGTGAGAACTTGGGTGGAAAGCATTCCGATTTTATACAAGGTTATCGCATGCCTGCATTTGCCAGCCATGCTGCTTTTTTACGGATGCGTCTATTTGAGGTTGGGGCCGAGCGGCGAAGCCGGATGGGTGGTGCTGCCGTGTTGCATTATCGCGCAGTGGGTGATTATCGGTGTGGCCGTCGGTTTCTGGTTGGCGAGACGAAAGGTCAGGAAGATAGGCAGTGCCTGACATCGCGCCATCCCCAACCGTCACTGGCCCTTGAGTTTTCGGTTGAAAATTGATGTCAAGGATTCGCGCGAAAACAGTTTCCGATTTTCTCGAAGAGGACGGCGGAAACATCCGGGTTAAATCCTGTTGCCCCCGCCGCCCTTCTCCGGCTACGTTCTGCTTGTGACGCATCATTACGAAACCATTGGCATCATCGCCGGCAATCGCTCGCTGCCGCTCCTTTTTGCCCGGCAGGCCCGCGCCCTCGGCGCCAAACACCTCGTCGCTGCCGCCTTCGACGGCGAGACCGACCCCCAGCTCGCCGGCTTGGTGGACGACATCGTCTGGCTCAAAGTCGGGCAGCTTTCCAAGATGATCTCGGCCTTCACCAAACGCGGCGTGCGCCATTGCGTCATGCTCGGCCAGATCGCCCCAAAGAACATGTTCGATCTGCGGCCCGACCTCCGCGCCCTCTCCGTCCTCCTCAAGCTCAAGGAGAAAAACGCCCACGCTATTTTCGGGGCCATCGCCGACGAATTGAAGAAGGATGGCATCGAGCTGCTCCAGCCGCTGCCCTGGCTGCGTCCCCTCATGCCCGCCGCCGGATTTTCCCTGGGACCGGTCTTGAACGCCGCGCGCCAGCACGACGTGGCTTTTGGTTTCCGCCTCGCCAAACAGATTTCCTGCCTGGAAATCGGCCAAACCATCGTGGTCAAGGAGGGCGCCGTGCTCGCCGTCGAGGCGCTGGAGGGCACCGATCAATGTCTGCGCCGCGGCGGCGCGCTGGCCGGCAAGGACGGCGGGGCGGTCGCCGTCAAAGTCGCCCGCGAAAATCACGATCTTCGTTTTGACATCCCTTGCGTCGGCCTGAACACGCTCGAAGCCTGCCGCGAGGCCAGAATTGCCGCGCTCGCCTTCGAAGCCGGCATGACCCTGCTGCTGGAACAAGACCAAGTCGCGCACCTGGCCCGGCAAAGCCACATCAGCCTGGTCGCCGTTTGAGCCGGGGCGCGCCGGCCATTCCTAAAATGTCCTACCCCGAAGCCATCCGATTTCTCTACGACCTCCAGGTGTTTGGCATGAAGCTCGGCTTGGAGAACGCCTTTCGCCTCGCCGCCCTGGCCGGCCATCCGCAGCGCCGCCTCCGCTTCATCCACGTCGCCGGCACCAACGGCAAAGGCTCCACCTGCGCCATGCTCGAAGCCATCTATCGTGCCGCCGGTTTGCGCGTCGGGTTGTTCACCTCGCCGCATCTGGTTTCCTTTGCCGAACGCATCCAGGTGGACCGCCGCCTGATTTCCCAGGGCGACGTCGCCCAATTGGTCGAAGAAATGCGCTCCCTTCTGCAAGGCGGCCATTTTCCGGACGCCCCGCCCACTTTTTTTGAAGTCGTCACCGTCATGGCCCTGCAATACTTCGTCCGGCAAAAGTGCGATCTGGTCGTCTGGGAAACCGGCCTGGGTGGACGCCTGGATGCCACCAACATCGTTACGCCGCTGGCCGCCGTCATCACCAACGTCCAGTTGGACCACCAGACATGGCTCGGCCAAACCCTGCCCGAAATCGCCCGCGAAAAAGCCGGCATCATCAAACCCGGCATTCCCATCATCAGCACCGCCGCCGACCCCTCCGCCCTGGCGGTCATTTCCCAAACCGCCCGCGAACGCCGCGCTCCCCTGGCCATCCCGGCGGCTCCCGACGCCGAACTGCGCGATTATCAAATCGGCCTGGCCGGCGCCCATCAGCGCACCAACGCCGCCCTGGCTCTGGCCGTGGTCCGCGCCTTGCGCCAACTCCTCCCCGTTCCCGACGCCGCCATCCGCGCCGGCTTCAAGGGCGTGCAATGGGACGGGCGCCTGCAAAAGGTGGAGCGCGCCAACGGCCAGATCATTTTGCTTGACGGAG
>JBEKUQ010000124.1:0-6596 GCA_049514835.1 Verrucomicrobiota bacterium
GGCTTTGTCAACGGGGAGGAGGCGAGCGCGTTGGGCGGGACCTTGTTGATCAGCAGCGCGGCGGATGCGGGCAGCCCGGTGGGCGCGTATGACATCGTTGCGTGCGGCTTGACCTCGACCAACTACGGCCTGACCTTCACCAATGGCACCCTCACTGTCTCACAAGTGCCGCTCACCGTCTCGGCCAATAGCTGCATTCGCCAATATGGAACGCCGAACCCGGTGTTTGACGGAACGATGAGTGGAGTGCTTAATGGCGACCCTGTCACCGCCGCATATAACTCTGCGGCGACCCAGTCCAGCCGCGCCGGCAGCTATGCCATCGTGCCCAGCCTAAATGATCCGGAAGGCAAGGCGGCCAACTATGTTGTCATGCTCCAGAACGGCACACTGACGATTACCGTGGCCGTGACACCGACCGCGGCGCGTGGCTTCTACGTGGTTGGCAGCCCGGCGGTGTTCATGGAGACCAACGCCTCCGTCGCCGATGGCGGCGGGCTTGGCTTCGGCGGTGGAACCCTCACGGTTACGGTCATAACAAATGCCACTACCAATGACACGCTCGCCATCGCCTCGCAAGGGAACGGCGCCGGCCAGATCGGCGTGCAGGCCGCCAACGTGGCCTTCGGCGGCGTGCCCATCGCCACCTTGTCCGGCGGCAACGGCCTCAACCCGCTGGCGTTTCTATTGACCACGAACGCGACCGCGGAATCCGTCACCGCCCTGATGGGGCAGTTGACGTTTGCCACCACCTGCACCAACACCAACTTCTGCGTCATTGAAACGGCGCTGACCGTCGGGAGCAACACCGTGCTGGCCCAATATGTCATTACGCTGGATCGTCCGCCGGTGGCCGGCGACTTTGCCATTACGGCTGCGCAGGGCCAGGCCATCCAGATTCCGTTCTGCCAGGTCTTGACCAACATTTACGACGCCGACAGCAACACCCTCACGATCACCGATTGCAGCGAGGTGTCCGCCGACGGTGGATGGGTGGCTGTCAACAGCACGGCATTCCTCTACGCTCCTCCGCAGGGTTCGGCCAGCCAGGACCGGTTTGCCTGCCTGGTCGAGGATGGGCTGGGTGGAAACTGCGTGGGCGTCATTATCATCAACTTCATGCCCACCAACCTGCTGCACCTGGATATTGCGAACATTTGCACCACCGGCGCCGCGCTGACCATGGCGGGAGTGCCGGGCCGGGTTTACCTGATCCAGGGCTCGATCAACCTGGCGGACTGGGTGGACGTGAGCACCGTCACCGCGGATTCGATGGGCATCATGCAGGTTCTGGATTCCGCGGCCCGGAATTGTCCGCAACGGTTCTATCGCGCCAAGCCGCAGTAAGCCGGCCGGGGCGTGCTGACGCGCCGCAGCCGGACCGATTGAGGCCGGAGGAGCTTCTTCCTCCGGCTTCGCCTCTTGCCACACGGCAGGGCGAGACTCCGTCGAGCCGTGGCTTTTTCCGACGAAATTGAGTCAGGGCTCGACGGAGTCTCGCCCTACCGTGGCGGATGACGCCCTGTCGTTTGCCGATGGAGGTACAGGTTGAATAGTTGCCTATTTTTCCACCAGTTCGATTTCGGAAATGGTCGGGCCCTCGGTGGCGTCGAGGATGTACAGACGGAATTCAGGCGCGCTGACCGCGTCAAACTTCTTTTCAAAGTGCGCGCCGATTCTTTCGCCGGTGAAAATGGTCTTCCATTCGCCGCCGTCACGATACTGGAATTCGAATTTCTGGATTCGTCCGGCATAGGGCGCCGCCTCCTGGATGCGAAGGCCAAAGATGGCCTTGGACTGGCCGAGATCGGCGGAAATCCACGCCTGCTTTGTGCCGAAATCCGTCGCCCAGCGGGTGTCCGGGTCGTTGTCAAAGGCTTGTTGCGGGCCGAACTGATCGTCGTTTTGATAGGTATTTGACGCCGCGGCCTTGATCGCGGTGGCAAAGGACAAGACCGGCACGTCCAGGGCCGGGCCGTCCAGTTCCAGGCGCACAATCGTGTCCATCGCGTCGAGGGACGCCTTCGGCACGGTGACGAGGAGCTTGCCGTTCTTCTGGCTCGACTCGACGAGGCCGCCACCAAGGAGCGAGGCGGATTTGATTCTGCCGGGCAAGGCGGGCAGTTCGATCACTCCGTCGTCCGAACGCAGGATGTGCAGGAAAACGGAATCACCCTTGCGCGTGCTGGCAAAGGACGCCGTCGGCTTCCACGGACCGCCGCGGGTGCCGTAAATGCTCTCGCCGTTTTTGGCGAGCCACGCGCCGATTTCCTTGAGGCGGCCGGCCTGCTCCGGGTCAATCACGCCGTCCGGACGCGGGCCGACGTTGAGCAACACATTGCCGTCGCCGCCCGCGCCGCGGATCACCATCCCCAGGCACGCGGCCAGCGATTTCACGCCGTCCTTCGCGCCGCCCCAGGCCCAGACGTTGTGGGCCGAGATCGTCATGCACGATTCCCACGGGCGCTCGATCTGAAA
Organism: Verrucomicrobiota bacterium; assembly: GCA_049514835.1. Taxonomy (GTDB): domain Bacteria; phylum Verrucomicrobiota; class Verrucomicrobiia; order Limisphaerales; family Palsa-1400; genus JBEKOF01. The sequence continues at coordinate 2,479 of JBEKUQ010000124.1, forward strand.
CTGGCCGATGCGCTGTTCCGGCGTGTCGTAATCGCCGCCGTCGCCGGTGCGGTTGTTCAGGAGAATGTCCGGCTGGAGCGAACGCGCGAGTTTGATGGTGTTGGCGCCGCGGCCCTGGAACTCTTGCGGCACGTCGTTCCAGATGGTCAGGAGCGGCCCGTAGTTCGTGATGAGTTCGCTGATCTGCGCCAGGAGATAGCGGTTGTAAGAATCCAGATCAGACTTCTCGCGGCGGATTGTGCCGCCGGGGCTGGTCAGCGGGAAATCCGGATGATGCCAGTCGCAGACCGAATAATACGCGCCGAAGGCGAGGCCCTCTTTCCGGCAGGCGGCGGCCAGTTCCTTGACCACGTCGCGATGAAACGGCGTCTGCATGATGTTGTAATCGGTCTGCTTGGTGTCCCAGAGACAGAAGCCGTCGTGGTGCTTGGTGGTGAGGACGATGTATTTCATGCCGGCGGCTTTGGCGAGACCGACCCACTCGCCGGCATTGAAATTGGCCGGGTTGAATTCCTTGTAAAGATTATCATAGACCTCGATCGGCGTCGGCGCGCCGCGCGACCAGCTAATCTCGCGGCCGGTCAAGCTCACCGGCCCCCAGTGAATGAACATGCCGAAACGCAGGGCCTGCCAGCGCGCCACCGCCGCCGGGTCCGGCCTGGGCCACGCCGGCGCGGGCACAGACGGCTCCGGTTTTGGGTTCTGCGCGTTCAAGCCAAAAGCAAGCGACAGAGCGCCGGCCATAAAGAGGTTCTTTCGACGGAATATATTCATGGTTCTAAATTCACAAACTGTTTGTGGGGTCATAATGAGTCAAACGCGCCGTGGATGCGATGCGATAATGCTGCCTTTTGCCGCCGATTTTCCTTGCGTTAGGGACGAAATTCTGCGATTGTTTTGCAGTAATGCACGAATCGGATGACAGAGACGGCGCATTTACCTTGATCGAACTGCTGGTTGTCATGGCGGTCATTGCCATGCTGGCGGCGTTGGTCTTGCCCGCGCTGGCCAGGGGGGACTTGCAAGGCCAACGCATCAGTTGCGTCAACAACATCAAGCAACTCGTCACGGCCAGTCTGGGCGATATTGCGGCCTCCAACGGCCACCTTCCGTCCTACACCAACAGCGAACACTGGATGGGCGATCTGATTAACTACGACGCCCATGTGGGTGAAGTGCTCCTCTGCCCGTCGGCCGACAAGGTCAGCACCAACTTGTACGGCGTGGGAGCCTGTGACACTTCCTGGCTTTTTTCCGGTTCCGTGTCTAACATTGCAGGAAGCTACAACTTCAACGGCTGGCTTTACAGCGGTGACACCGTCGCAATAGTCAGTTACAGCACAGGCACTCCTGCAGATATGTTCACCAACTTGGCCAGCATTCAAAAGCCCGCCCTCACTCCGATTTTTTGCGACTCCGTCTGGTTTGAATTCTGGCCGATGCCTAACGACGAGCCCAATATCAATCTTTATCTCGCCGGCGGAACATCGAACCCTGCCGGAATCCAGCGCATCGTCATGCCTCGTCATGGCTGGATGAATCCCGCAGCCGCGCCGAGAAACTTTAATCTGACCACCACGCTTCCTGGCGGCGTCAATCTTGGCTTGAGCGATGGCCATGTCGAGATGCCCCGATTGGAATCGCTTTGGAGCTACTATTGGAATAGACTTTGGGTTGTCCCAAAGACAAGACCCGGGCTTTAAGCCATGACACCATAAACGGGCCAAAATTATCCCCCTGGGTCCGCAAGCATTACCACCATGGGTTGGAGGGCCTCGGTGCCAGGTCCGAAAGGCTGCCAGAATTACTGGCTTAACCGGAAAAACTGCTGTGTGCCGACGATGGCATTGGTCACTGTGTTCCGCCCGCTTAAGACAAGCGGGGCGGGACAAACGGGGCACCAAGCCGCCGGTGAAAGATTCGTGGTGCATTGCAAAGTGAACCCGGGCGGTGTGTTTGTCCACGTGAAAATGACATTGGTGCCGGAAATAATCACGGAAAGCAGCGGTGAAACCAACGAAAGACTAAACACGGTGCCATTGCCCAAACCGCCGCCTTGATAGGCCGTCCCATAAAGGGTGTTGCCCGATGAAATCAACCCGGCAACCGGATTATCTCCGTCGTTGTTGGTGCCTTTGGAGAGCGCCGTAAAACTATACAGGGTCGTAAAACCCGTGCCATCGCTTTTGACCTGGAATACGGTGCCAGATCCCGACCCGTTGACCGAACTGTCAAAGTCAGACGCCGTCCCATAGAGGGTGTTGCCCGACAAAATCAAACCGCCATACGGATTGGCTCCGTCGCTGCCGTTGGTAAAGCTGTACAAGTTCGTAAAGCCGGTGCCATCGGTGTTGACCTTGAATATCGTGCCATAACCCGAAGTGCCGCCTTCTTGCGCTGTTCCGTAGAGGGTGTTGCCCGATAAAGCCAATCCGGCCTGCGGATCAGCGCCGTCGCTGTTGGTAGTGGAGGTAGCGGCGTCCAGCGCGCTGAAATTATGCAGGTTCGTAAAGCCCGTGCCATCGGTGTTGACGGCGAACACCGTTCCGTAGCCCGAAGTGCCGCCACCCGCCGCCGTTCCATAAAGGGTGTTGCCCGATAAAATCAAACTGGCCTGCGGATTGGCCCCGTCGCTGTTGGTGGTGGAAGTAGCGGTGTCCAATGCGCTGAAATCATAAAGGTTGGTAAAACCCGAGCCGTGGGCGTTCACGGCGAAGACGGTGCCATCGCCCGAAACGCCGCCACGCGCCGCCGTCCCATAGAGGGTGTTGCCCGATAAGATCAAGCCGGCTTCCGGGTGCGCTCCGTCGCTGCCGTTGGTAAAACTATACAAGACCGTAAAACCCGAGCCATTGGTATTCACGGCGAACACCGTTCCGCAGCCCGAAGTGCCGCCACCCGCCGCCGTCCCATAGAGGGTGTTGCCCGACAAGATCAATCCGGCTTGCGGGAACGCTCCATCGCTGCCGTTGGTGAAACTGTACAGGTTCGTAAAGCCAGAGCCATTGGTGTTGACGGCGAACAGCGTGCCAAAGAACGCGCCGCCGTTCACCGCCGTCCCATAGAGGGTGTTGCCCGATAAAATCAAGCCGGCATTGGGATCAGCTCCGTCGCTGTTATCAAAAGAAGGGGAACCAGAGATTACCGTGAAACTATGCAGGGTTGTGAAGGTCTGCGCCCCCACCCGGCCAGCCGGCATCAAGCCGAGACCGGCGATAAGCGCGGGCAAGAGCAACAGGTTTCTAATGCTCGTTTTCATAGGGTTGATTCCTCCGCATTGATTTTTGTTGCAAAAGGCCCGCCACGATTTGCATGCCGGCGCAGGCGGGGTCGTTCGCCCGCCATTCCAAATCAGAGGCGGTTTGGACGGCCAATAACTTATTGCGGAAATCTTCAAGCGTCCGTTTCATAACCTGACATACGCTCTCTCCGGGCAGAATTGTCCAAAATTGGCGGGCGGGTGTCAAGCTTTATTCCAGTTGAATATCAAGTGTATGTGCAAAGACGTGGCCGGCGAGGGCGCCGGCCACCACACGCGGGGGCGCGTGTGCTCCGCGGAACGGTTCCCGGCCGCCTGGGCGGATGGGATTCAGCGCGGTGTGATGGTTTCCGCGGTCTGGATGGTCACTGGGCCGAGCAAACCGGATTTCAACAGGGGCGTGTCTTTCGTGAATGGCTCCCACGAACTCCAGGTGAACCGTTGCGCCTCCGGCAAGGCCGCGTCGCCAATCATGCGGTTCGGCCAGAGGTTGGCCACGCGGATTTCCAGCGTATTGGCGCCCGGCCGCAACGCGCCGGTGACATCCGCGCGGAACGGCGGCTTCCATAAAATGCCGAGATCGTGGCCGTTCAGCTTGACCTGGGCCATCACTTGCACGCCGCCCAGGTCGAGCCATGTTTGCGTTTTTCCTTTTCCGTTCTCCGCGTGGTCATCCCAATCAAACGTTTTGGTGTAGGTTGCCGTGCCGGAAAAGAACCTCACGCCGGCGTTGGTTGAATCCGTCCACGAGGCAAGAGAATCCACTTTTGTTCTTTCCGGCGCGCCCCATTTCGGCGGGAAACCTATTTCCCACGCGCCGCTGATTTCCAGGGGCGGCGTGACATTGGTGATGTCGGCG
>JBEKUQ010000125.1:0-6596 GCA_049514835.1 Verrucomicrobiota bacterium
ATTTCGTCATCCGCTGGCGATGGCCGGTCGTCTTGACCGCCGCCGCCCTCGTCGTCTGGGTGTTCCTGCCCTGGAACAAGCTGGCGGCGCGGCTGTTGCCCGACGGCCCGGCCAGGGAATGGGCGTTCCGCGCGGGAAAACTCTTTCCCGGCCAGAACCTCGGCTCGGAGTTCATGCCGCCGCTTTATGAAGGCGATTTGCTGTACATGCCCACCACCTTCCCCGGCATCTCGCCGACCAAGGCGCGCGAAGTGCTCCAGGTCACCGACAAGATGATCCGCCAATTTCCAGAGGTGCAGAACGTCTTCGGCAAAATTGGCCGGGCCGAAACCGCGACCGACCCCGCGCCCTTCGACATGATCGAAACCACCATCATGCTCAAGCCCGAAGAGGAATGGCCGCCGGCGGACATCCCGGACGACCACGGGAACGTCATCGCCCACCGCCGCCGCACGCCGGACGAACTGGAGGACGCGATGAACGCCGCCGTGCAAATCCCCGGGCTGAACAACGCCTGGACCATGCCGATCAAGACGCGCATTGACATGCTGGCCACCGGCATCAAAACCCCGGTGGGCATCAAAATCGCCGGGCCGGATCTGGCCGAACTGGAGCGGGTGGCCTCCGAGGTGGAAGCCGTGGTCAAAGGCGTGCCCGGCACCTTGAGCGCCTTTGCCGAACGCACCATGGGCGGAAACTACATCCAGTTCAACCTGGACCGCGAGGCCATCGCCCGCTACGGCTTGCGGGTGGGCGACGTGCAGGACGTGCTGCAAGTCGCCCTGGGCGGGATGCCATTGACGACAACTGTGCAGGGTCTGGAGCGTTACGACATCAATCTCCGTTACAGCCGCGACTTCCGCGAAAACCTCCGGGCCTTGCGCGACATCGTTGTCCCCACGCCCGCCGGCGCACAGGTGCCGCTGGGCCAGTTGGCCACCATGGAAACCGTCCACGCGCCCATGGGCATCAAAAGCGAGGCGGCGGTGCCGAATGCCTGGATTTACGTGGATGTGAAGGGCGTGGACATCGGCACTTACGTGCAGATGGCCATGCGCGCGGTCAACGAGGCCGTGGCCGGCGGGCAAATCAAACTGCCCGGCGGCTACAACATTTTTTGGAGCGGCCAATACGAGTACATGCAGCGCGCCCGGCAGCGCCTGATGATCGTGGTGCCGCTCACCCTGCTCATCATCATCCTGATCATTTACCTGAACACGCGCTCCGCCGTAAAAACCGCCATTGTCATGCTGGCCGTCCCCTTCTCCCTGGTGGGCGCCATTGGCGTGCTGGCCCTCCTGCACTACAACCTGAGCGTCGCCGTCTGGGTTGGCATCATCGCCCTGGCCGGTCTGGACGCCGAAACCGGCGTGGTGATGTTGCTCTACCTGGATTTGGCCTACGACGATTGGAGTAAACGGGGCCTGATGAACAGCCTCCCGGCCCTGCGCGACGCCATTTATCATGGCGCAGTCAAGCGGGTCCGCCCCAAAGCCATGACGGCCTGCGTCATCATCGCCGGCCTGGCGCCGATTTTGTGGAGCCACGGCGCGGGGGCCGATGTGATGAAACGCATTGCCACCCCGATGATCGGCGGCGTTGTCACCTCCACCCTCATGGAACTGCTGGTCTATCCGGCCATCTACTACCTCTGGCGGTCTCGATCCCTGGTCCGCCCAACGCCGGCAAGGTAGGGCTCCCGGCCTGCCGGGAGCCCTGTCTTTCCAAGGCCGCCCTTGACGGACGCATTGACCAGGCCATTAGATGGAACCCGGGGCCGCTGGCGGGTGTCAAAAAAGGTTGAGACTTGGGCAAAAAATGGGTGGAAAAATAGGTGGAAAAAACGGTCAAATTGCTTTCAAACTTGCCGCAGGGATGCTAGCTTCGCTTGACGGGCGAACGACGCAAGCGCGAAGCAACCAATGCAGGCAAAAGGCAAAGCCGCAACTAAAATGAAAGGCCATTAGTTATGCAAGATTCCATTCAGCCGCCCTCCCCAAGTCATGATGAGATCGCCTTGCTGGCGTATCAATTGTGGGAAAAAAATGGCAGACCCGCCGGCCAGGATTTTGAGTTTTGGCTCCAGGCCGAGCAGTCCCTGTGCGCCTCCATCAAACCGCCGGCGCCAGCCGCCTCCCAGCCTTCGCGGAATGATCCGGCGCCGCGGAGCAAAGCTCCCGTTGAAAAATTGCCCGGAAAAAAAGCAAAAAGAACCGCTTCCAAGCCATTTAAAGGGGGAGGCGGGCCTTTTTGAGAACACACGCAATACCAGGATGATGCCCCGTTTCGCCGGTGTCCCCCGGTCCCGGTGGGCGCGGCGGCCGTTGGGCGGGCGCCGCGGCGCGCGGCATCTCTCTCTGGCAATGAGGTGACTTATGAGCACAATGTCCGGCTTTGACCACTGTTTTACTTTCATCAATTGTCAACTCCAGCCGCCCGGCCCCGCCCACCTCAAGGAAGGCGTCGGCGTCCGCGCCGTCACCATTTCGCGGCAATCGGGTTGCGGGGGCTGTTTTTTCGCCGAGGAATTGGCCGTCTGCCTCCAGGCTTTGCTGCCTCATGGCGCCAGGCGCTGGACCGTTTTCGACCGCGATTTGGTGGATGCCGTCCTGCGCGACCACCACTTGCCGGCCCGCCTCGCCTCGTTCATGCCGGAGGACCGCGTCACCTATCTGCACGATATTATCGAGGATTTGTTCAGCCTTCATCCTCCCACGGAAACGCTGGTGCGGCGCGCCTCCGAAACCATCCTGCACCTCGCCCAGTTGGGCAACGCCATCATTGTCGGCCGCGCTGCCAATGTCATCACCGCCCGGCTGCCGGGAATGCTCCACCTCCGCCTGATCGGTTCGGTCGAACATCGCCTGGCCCACATGCGGGAATTTGATCATCTTGACAAAAAGGCGGCCCTCCGCCGCATCCGCCGCGAGGATGGGGGCCGGCGCCGCTACCTGAAATCATACTTCGGCAGCGACATAGACGATCCCTTGCTCTACCATCTTGTCATCAACACGAGCCTGGTCCCGTTGCCGGACGCGGTGAAAATGGTCGGGTCCTTTGCCTTGCTGCACCATTTGGCCCCGCCCGCGGCCATGACCGCGCCCGCCCCGTCCAAGACCGTTGAGGCGCGCCTTTAGGCCTCGCCAGCCGCGCGGGGGGCGGCAATTTTGGGCCGGTTTTTGCCAAAAGCGGTGTTGCGCCGGATTGCTCCCGCTGTTTCAGCTAAGGTGAAAGCCGTAGGGATTGAAAACTGAACCGCCGAAGAATTCTGTACACGACAGCAGACCATGAGCGCGATTGTTGGAAGCCAGAGCCAGACCGGGCCTTCGCTGGCGGCGGCCATCGCCGCCCACGGCTTCGTCGCGGACATGCGGCCCGAGCACCTGAACAAACTGCTGGAGGTGGCGATGTTCAAACAGTTCGAGCGGGACGAAATGATTTTCCGGGAAGGCGATCCGGCCAACCGCTTTTACCTGGTTTGCCAGGGCAAGATCGCCCTGGAATCCGGCCGCAAGTCGGACGGCTCCCCCCTCCTGCACTGCATCGGCCCAGGCGAGGTGCTGGGCTGGTCCTGGCTTTTTCCGCCCTATTGCTGGCACTTCAGCGCGCGCGCGGCCGAGCCGACGCTGGCGGTTTTCTTTTACGGCACCCGCCTGCGCCAGGCGTGTGACGACGATCCCGTCTTTGGCTACGAGCTGATGAAACGGGTCGCCGCCATTGTGATCCAGCGGCTGCAAGTCACCCGGCGGCACTTGCTGCAATTGCAGGATGAGTCCGGCAGAAAGGCCGCGCCCGCGCCAAGCGGAGGACCATGAATCCCGGCCCGGCGCCTCAAAAAATATGAATGAGCCGGCGAACCATGGTCAGGCATTTCTAAAAGGAGGATGCGGATGCCTCTTGTTATTTGCGGTGACCGGCTTCCTTGCGCTGGCCCTCGGCGGCCGTGTGCATGCCACCGCAGGGGGAGTTGTGCTGCTCTTCGTCATCGGCGGCATAATTGGACTTGTCGTCCTGGCCATATACAACAAAGGCCGCCGGGACGGAAAGAACCAGTGAGGAAATTATCTATGTCAACTAAAACTCTGACCATTGTCGGTTTGCGGCTTCTGGCGGTTTATTGCTTCGTCCAGTCCGTTCCGGTCCTCGCCTCCTTTGTGTTCCTAACCGCGTTTCGGAGCGATGAAATCTACCGCACTTCACCCGCCGCCACGTTTATGTTGTCGTTGCTGCCCGGCCTTTCGCTCTTGCTCCTGGCCGTGCTTCTCTACGTTTTTTCGGCGCCTCTGGCCCGGCGTCTGGCTCCCGCTGAGTCCGCCGAAGAGAAGGAGGTGTTTTGCACGTTCGAGCAGCTTCAGGCCATTGCCTTTGCCGTGGCCGGCATCTTGGTTCTGGCGATGGCGCTTCCGCTCCTCGGCAACGCCATCAATGGATTGGTCTTGGCCTGCCGGGAACGGGGCGAGGCCGGCGTCGTTCATTCCACCAGTTTTTATGGCAGCCTGCTTTATTTCATCGAGGTCATGGCGCAGCTTGGGCTCGGTCTTGTCCTGCTGCTCAGCCCCGGAGGACTGAGGAACGTGTGGCGCGGACTGCGGACCGCCGGCACCTGAGGGATCAGCCCGCCCCTCCCGACTCTAAGGCAATCACTTAGTATGGATAGCGATCCACCCAGGGGCGGCTCTGGGTCTGCTCCCAATTGCCGCCACGGCCGGCTTTGCGTATTTTGTCAGCGATGAGATCAAAATCTGCTCGAATTCGCGCCCTCGGCGCCAGCCGGCAGGAGGATTTTGCCCGCGAAAGCGCGGACCTGGTGCGCTCGCTGACCAATGCGAGAATCTACCAGGATTACGAGCGGGCCTTCAGCGAAACCACCGGCCTGCCCGTCTCCTTGCGGCCGGTCGAATCGTGGCAGTTGCCCCATCGCGGCAAGCGGCACGAGAACCCGTTCTGCGCCATGATGTCAACGAAAAGCCGGTCCTGCGCCGCCTGCCTGCGCCTGCAACAGCGGCTTTCCGACAACGCCCAGCACGAACCGCAGACGCTGACCTGCGAGCTGGGGATGAGCGACACCGCCGTGCCCATCCGCACGGGCCAGCGTCTGGTGGGTTTTCTGCAAACCGGCCAGGTCTTTCGCAAGACCCCGACGGCCACCCAGTTTAAACACGCCTCCCGGCTGCTGGCCGATTGGGGATTGGATATTGACCAGGGCCGCCTCAAGCAGGCCTATTTCGGCACCAAAGTGCTGACGCCCCGGCAGCACGACGGCGTGGTCAAGCTGCTCTGGATTTTTGCGCAGCACATCGCCATGGTCAGCAACCAGATCCTGGTCCAGCGCGAAAACACCGAACTGCCGGCCATCAGCCGCGCCCGCCAATTCATCCACGAAAACCAGACCGAAGACCTGTCGCTGGGCCAGGTGGCCAAGGCGGTCAACACCAGCATTTTCTATTTCTGCAAGATGTTCCACAAATCCACCGGCCTGAATTTTACCGACTACGTCTCGCGCATCCGCGTGGAGAAGGCCAAGAACCTGCTGCTCAACCGCAACCTGCGCGTGAGCGAGATCGCCTACGAAGTCGGCTTTCAGTCCTTAACCCACTTCAACCGCGTCTTTAAGAAAATCATGGGACAATCGCCCACCGCCTACCGGGGGCAGTTGGCCTCGGTTTGAGCGCCCCTGGCCGCCGGTGCCGGCCCGCCTCTTTTCCGCCGATGGGCGAAAAGAGGGCCGGCCATGCGGGACGGCCGGAAAAAACATAAATGACTCCACGGCAGAAGACACGCCCGCCCAAAAAAATCCTCATCGTGGACGACCACCCGATGATGCGCGAAGGCTTGGCGCAACTGATCGGCCATGATCCCGCCCTCAAGGTCTGCGGCGACGCCGGCGACGCCGCCGCGGCGCTGGAAAAAACGGCCGCGCTCAAGCCGGACCTGGTTTTGGTTGACCTCAGCCTGCCGGGCAAGAACGGGCTGGAACTGATCAAGGACATGCAGGCGCTGCATCCCGGCGTGCTGGTGCTGGCCATCTCCATGCACGACGAGGGCCTTTACGCCGAGCGCGTGCTGCGCGCCGGAGGGCGCGGTTACATCATGAAGCAGGAAGGCGGCAAAAAGATCGCGCAGGCCGTCCGCCAGGTCCTGGACGGACACATCTACGTCAGCGAAAAAATGTCCGCCAAGATTTTGGAAATCTTTTCCGGTCATGCCGCCGCCGTGGCCGCGTCGCCGGTGGAGAAGCTGACGGACCGCGAATTCGAGGTGTTTCAACTGATTGGCCAGGGACTGGACACCAAGCCGATGGCGGAGAAACTCCACCTGAGCACCAAGACCATCGAAGTCCATCGCGCCAACATCAAGGCCAAATTGAGCCTGAACAGCGTGGCGGAGTTGATTCGTTACGCGGTGCGCTGGGCCGAATCACAAAACACCGGGGCCTGAGGGACCGCGAATTCGGGCGCATCTTGACACTGCTATCGGCGGAGTGCGGCCGTCCCCGGCCGCAGCAAGCCAGGAGTTTTTTGGGTGCGCGGAAAGATCACCGGCGCGCCGAGTTTCTCGCGCTGCTGCGCCCGAGGACGGGCGCACTCCTGTATGAT
>JBEKUQ010000126.1:0-6580 GCA_049514835.1 Verrucomicrobiota bacterium
GGCTTGGCCATGGCCTGCGGGACTTACGTGGGCGGCTGGCGCATCATTCAGACGCTGGGGCGGAAGATGGTGCGGCTGCGTCCGGTGCAGGGATTCGCGGCGGAAACGACCGGGGCGACGTTATTATTGATGACAGGCCGGCTGGGGATGTCGGTTTCCACGACGCATGCCATCACCACCGCCATCATGGGCGTGGGTTGCGCGCGGCGTTTCAACGCGCTGAACTGGACGCTGGCCGAGCGCATTGTCTGGGCCTGGGTGCTGACCGTGCCCGCCGCCGGCGCGATGGGATACGGCTTGATCTGGCTCGGCCGGAGCCTGGGCTGGACCGGATAGCACGGCCGCCGCAGCAACCGCAGTCCATCGGCACGGGCGGCAGGGCAGGGGAGGGAAGGGGAGTTCAGGCCGGCAGAATAAATGTGTTGATCGCTGTCGAGCCGTGGTCCCTAATGCAGGAGAAGTCCATGAACTTTTTTCCGCCCGCAACGACAGGCCTGCTCCGTATCATCCCCTGTTTGACCGTCAGTTGTCTCACCGCGAACGCCGCTCCGGCGCCGCAGTCCGTCAAATTGAGCAGCTTGATTGCGGAATCGGAAAGGCAGGGGTGGGGCGTTCTGATGATTGACAGGAGCGTGATGGGCAACCCGCTGCGCATCGCCGGCCGGGAGTTTGCCAGCGGGCTTGGCACCCATGCGGTGAGTGAAATTGTTTACGCGCTGGAGGGCGGGGCCGAAACTTTCGAGGCCTGGGCCGGGGTGGATGACGAGATGGCCGGCTACACCAACAGCAGCGTGGTCTTTCAGGTTTTTGGCGACGGCAAGAAACTATTTGACAGCGGGGTGATGCGGATGCGCGAGCCGGCGAAGCGGGTGAGCGTGGCGTTGACCGGCATCTCCGAGCTGAAGCTGGTGGTGACGGATGCCGGCGATGGGATTGCCTGCGATCATGCCGATTGGGCGGACGCCACCTTGACGGGCCAGAACCTCCCGCCCGCCGGGGCCGTTGCCGAAGCCAAATATGAAGTCAAGTCACCCGAATTCACCGTGCGGTTGGATGCCGCGGGCAACGTGGTCAGTTGCCTGGCCGGCAAGAAGAAGCTCTTCTGGGCGCTGGCGGGCCAAACCAAACTGGCCGGGTGCAGATTGGCGGGCAGCGTCATGGCGAAGAGAATTCCCGGCGGCGGGTATGCGTTTACGCGGACCTTGGCGGATGCACAGGGCCACCGGTGCGTCGTGACGGATCGGTTTATGCCAACCAAGGACAGTGTTCGCTGGGAGGTTGAAATCGTCAGCGACGGCGCGCCGTGGAGCACGGCCATTGAGACGCGCTTGAACTACCGGGCCGGCGAGGGGACGCGGTTCTGGACGGCGTGGTCGGATCCGGAACACCGCGACGAAGGCTGGCGTGATCCCTTGACGCCGCAGCCGCTGGCCAATGCGGCGTGGCCGTATTCCAATCTCACAGGCGGTCCGGGCAAAGGCGATTACATCTGCCTGCCACTGGTCACGCTCCTGGAACCGGATGGCGATACCGGCGTCAGTTGCGTGTTGTCTCCAGAAGATGCCAACCTGGAATTGTGGCTGCGGACGACGACCAGCGGCGCGGTGCGGTGGTCGCGGACGAAAGAGCGGCTCGGCGGGGGAAGGGCGGTGCGGTTCGCGCTGGACCTGACGGCCCACGAGGGCGGGTGGCGCGGGGGATTGCGCTGGCTGGTGGCGCGCTACCCGAAGTTTTTCGATCCGCCCAATCCACGGGCCGATCAAATGGCCGGGTGCGGCGCGTATTCGGGCGACGAGGATGCGATTGACGCGGCGAAATTCAAGCGGATGGCCTTTCGCATCAACTGGAAACTCTCGGATGATTTTCCATACATGGGGATGTTCATCCCGCCGGTGAAGGATGCCGGACAGCGCTGGGACCGCTCGTGCGACGAGGCGGCTCCGCCGGACAAGCCGCGCTGGACCAGTTGCCGGCGCCTCAACGACTACGCGCGCTACATGAAGACCAACGGTTTTTATGTGCTTGACTATTTCAACGTGACTGAGTTTGGGAAGAACATGGGCGGCGCGCCCGCGGCCCACCCCGGCGACCCGGAACTGTGGAAAGACCCGCGCGCGTTTCTGAAATACCAGCTTGCGGGCGCGGTTCTTCTTGCCGGCGATGCCACCTGCTATCACGCCAGCGTGGTGGACGTGGGCGATCCGGCTTACCAGAGATTCATCCTGGACCAGGCCGGGCGTCACCTGCGATGGGTGCCGGATTCGTCGGGCATCTGCATTGACCGGCTGGACTGGCTGGCGAAGTTCAACCCAAACGGCGATGACGGCGTCAGTTGGGTGGACGGCAAACCGGCGCGCGCGCTTTACACCTCCTGGCAGGGCCTGATGGAAAAGCTGGGGCCGATGATGCACCGGGCCGGCAAAGTCATTTTCATCAACCCGATCAACTCGAAGCTGGATTGGCTGCGCCAGGTGGACGGGGTTTATACCGAGTTTGGGCAGTCCGGCCCGTCGCTCAACTCCAGCGCGCTGATGTGCCTGCGCAAGCCCGTCCTGGCCTGGACCTACAATGAAACGCTGCGGCAGCCCGATCCGGATTCGTTCTTCCAGCGCCATCTTCATCTGGGCGCCTATCCAACGGCGCCGTATCCGTGGAACAACCATTGCATCAACCCGGAACAAGCCGCCGAAGAGTATTACTTCGACTACGGCCCGCTGCTGGACGCGATGCGCGGCAAGAAATGGGTGCTGGAACCGCACTGCGTGGAGAGCCTCACGCCCGGCGTGAAAGTCAATCTGTTTGAAGTGCCGGGCGGCTACGCGCTGCCGGTGACTTTGGGCGGCAGCACGGAGACTGCGACCGTGCGCGTCCGCAACCTCAAGGGACTGGCCAAAATGAAGTGCCGGGCGTTGCAGCCGGGCGCCGAGGTCGCGATGCCGGTTGGTTCGACGTTCAAGGACGGCATGCTGGAGCTGACTGTTCCGCTCAAGCGCGGCTGCGCGATGGTGAAGATGGCCGCGGCGAAATGACTTTTGGCGTGAAAGGGGGGATTGATGGTTTTGGGGCCGTCTGCACTGAATATAACAAACATTGTGCGCAATATATGATGGAGGCTGGATGGGCCATTTGTGGCGGTTGGTCAGCGGTTGAGGGTGATGCCGAAGCGGCTGGAATATGGCCAATAAAGCAGCCAGGCCCGCCCCATGATGTTTCGTTGCGGGAAATCTCCCCAAACCCGGGAGTCGGAACTGTTCACGGTGTTGTCACCGAAGACGGCGTAGTGTTTTTCCCGGACGAGCAGTTGGTTGGCGCTGGTCTTGAGAAGGCTGCCCGGAAACAGAACATGGCCGCTGTAACGGCTTTCCCGCGGAAGGGAATTGGCGTCAAATCCATAGACTTTGGCAAAATGCGGCGTGGAGGCGTCGAGGCGGACCCCGTTGACGCGGACATGGCGGTCGTCGCCAATGCTGAGGGCGTCGCCGGGCAGGCCAATGAGGCGTTTGACGTAGAACTGGTCGGCGGTCTGGCCGGGAATGGGAATGTCCCTGGTTTTGAAGACGATGATTTCGCCGAGTTTGGGGCGGCGGAAATTATAGGTCAGGCGGTCCACGAACAGATGGTCGCCGGCGTATTCGACGCATTGGAGGATGGCGGCGCCCTTTTGGAAACGGTTGGGCAGGCGGTAATCGTTGACCAGACCGAGGCGGTGTTCGGTGGAGTCAAACTGGCTTTGGTCAGGTCCGGCCCAGAGGGTGACGGGCGCCAGCGAGCCGTCGCGGTAGCGGACCCAGAAGGTTTGTTTGTTGACAAGGCCGAAGGCATGCTGCAAAGGGCCGGCATGATCGAATTCGCCGTCGGCCCGGGCGATGACTTGATGGTAGATGGCGCCATGCCAGAGAAACTCGCAGCAGCGGCGCCACAGGCCGGGCATGACAAAATGCGGGTCGCCGCGGCGGTCCTGGACGGTGACGCCGTAGAGGGTGGGCTGCATGGAGCCGGTGGGGATTTTGAACGGCTGGGCGAAGAAGGTGCGGATGGCCATGGCGATGGCGATGGCCACGAGGAAGACTTCCACGTTGTCGCGCCATTCGGGGTGCGGATAAGGGCGGAGGCATTGTTGGGCGGCGTTTTCCAAATTCTGGCCGCAGGCGGCGAGGGTTTGGTGATTGGCGCGGGCGTCAAGGGCGGCCCGGGTCTGCTGCAAGGCGGCGTCGAGGACCTGGAGTTGCTGCGGGTCGAGCAGGTCGGATTGGGCGTGGCGCAATTTGCGGAGGTGGCTCCACAAATCGGAGGTGCGGCGGAACTGGCGCGATGAGAACCAGCGGAAGGTCATGCCTTAAGAACCTCGATGAAAGCCTCTTGCGGGATGTTGACCGAGCCGAAGGATTTCATGCGTTTTTTGCCTTCTTTTTGCTTTTCCAGGAGCTTGCGTTTGCGGGTGATGTCGCCGCCGTAGCATTTGGCGGTGACGTCCTTGCGCAGGGCGCTGACGGTTTCGCGGGCGACGATTTTGCCGCCGATGGCGGCCTGGATGGCGACCTGGTATTGCTGGCGCGGGATGACTTCCTTGAGCTTGGCGGCCAAAGCCCGTCCCCTGCCCTCCGCCTTGGACCGGTGGACGATGCAGGAAAAGGCGTCCACGGATTCGCCGTTGACCAGCATGTCCAGCTTGACCATGTCGGCGGGCTGGTAGCCGGCGTGCTCGTAATCCATGGAGCCGAAGCCGCGGGTGATGCTTTTGATGCGGTCGTGGAAGTCAATAAGAATTTCACTGAGGGGCAGGGTGCCGGTGAGCATGACGCGGCGGGAATCCAGGGTTTCGGTGTGGTCCACCATGCCGCGTTTTTCGGCGATGAGGGCCATCATGTCGCCGATGTATTCGTTGGGGCTGATGACGAAGGACCAAACCATGGGCTCGTCAATCTTGTCAATATAGTTGACTTCGGGAAGGAAGGCGGGGTTGTCCACCTGCTTGACGGAGCCGTCGGTCATGGTGACGCGATAGACGACGCTGGGATAGGTGGCGATGATGTCCATGCCGTATTCGCGGCGGAGACGTTCCTGGACGATTTCGAGATGGAGCAGGCCGAGAAAGCCGCAGCGGAAGCCGAACCCCAGGGCGACGGAGCTTTCGGGCTGAAAGACGAAGGCGGAGTCGTTGAGCTGGAGCTTGCCGAGGTTGGCCTTGAGGTGTTCGTAGTCGGCGGTGTTGATGGGATAAAGGCCGCTGAAGACCATGGGATGGAGTTCCTTGAAACCGGGCAGAATGGGCGACGGGTTTTTGGCGTCGGTGATGGTGTCGCCCATTTTGACGTCCTTGGGGCTTTTGATGTTGGCGGTCATGTAGCCGGTTTCGCCGGTTTCCAGTTTTTCGCGCGGGTAAGGCTTGGGATTGAAGCTGCCGACTTCCTTGACTTCGACGGTTTTGCCGGAGTGAAGAAGCTTGACGTGCATGCCGGGATGCAATTCTCCATTGAAGATGCGGACATGGGTGACGACGCCTTTGTAGGTGTCGAAATAAGAATCGAAGCCGAGGGCCTGGACGGAGGGAGCGCCGGTGGGTTTGGGGGGCGGAATGCGCGCGACGATGGCCTCCAGAATTTCGTCAATGCCGATGCCCTCCTTGGCGCTGGCCAGGATGGCGGTGTCGGCGGGGATGGCGAGGATGTCTTCCATCTGGAGCTTGGTGGAGGCGATGTTGGCGTGGGGCAGGTCAATTTTATTGATGATGGGGATGATGAGGAGATTCTGCTTGGTGGCCAGGTGGACATTGGCGACGGTCTGGGCCTCAACGCCCTGGGCGGCGTCAATGATGAGCAAAGCGCCTTCGCAGGCGCTGAGGCTGCGGGAGACTTCGTAGGAAAAATCCACATGGCCGGGGGTGTCAATGAGGTTGAGTTCGTAGGTTTCGCCATTTTTGGCGGTGTAGCGCATGGTGACGGGATGGGCCTTGATGGTGATGCCGCGTTCGCGCTCCAAGTCCATGGAGTCGAGCAGTTGCTCCTCCATTTCGCGGGTGGCGATGGTGCCGGTGCGATGGAGGAGGCGGTCGGAGAGGGTGGTCTTCCCGTGGTCAATGTGGGCGATGATGCTGAAATTTCTAATGTGCGCGGCGTCCATTTGCAGTGGAAGATTAAGGGGAATGGTGAATTTTGAATAGTGAATTGTGAAAGGGGCGCGCGATTTGGGGAATGAGACGAATGGGGCGGGCGGTTTGGAGGCGTTGGCGGCGGTAGGCGGGTCCCCTGCCCTGCCCCGGCGCTGTGGGAATTAGAAAATTGCGGCGGTCAAAGCGTGCTGGACAGTTTTCCGGCGCGGGGGCAGTTTTGGGCCGCCATACCATGTGGAAACAACAGCGCAGAAAGAAGTTGCAGTCCACTCCATTTCCTCCTGCCTGGAGGGGAATTCTGGAGGCCCGCGTGCCGCTGTATGGGCGGCTGCCCGAACCGGATCGGCGGGAGTTGGAAGGGCACACCCAAGTGTTCCTGGCGGAAAAGAATTTCGAAGGGTGCGGCGGGTTGGCGATGACCGAAGAGATCCAAGTCTGTATCGCGGCGCAGGCCTGCGTGCTCTTGTTGCA
>JBEKUQ010000127.1:0-6523 GCA_049514835.1 Verrucomicrobiota bacterium
ACCCGCCTCCGCCTGGCCAACCCGGACCGCGGACGCAAGACGCATTACGGGGACGCGGACAAGAGCGTGATCGAAACCACGGTGGGCCGGGTCATTTTCAGCGAAATCTGGCCCGAGGAATTGGGCTATATCAACCGGGTGGCGGGCAAATCCACCCTGGGCGAGTTGATCTGGACCTGCTACAAGATTTGCGGGCACGAGAAAACGGTCGTCATGCTCGATAAATTGAAGGAACTGGGCTTCCGCTCCGCCACCCGCTCGGGCTGTTCCATCGGCATTGACGACATGATCATTCCCAAGGAAAAGGAGCAGGAAATCCACACCGCGCAGAAGCAGATCACCGAGGTCGAAAAGCAATATCGCAAGGGGGTCATCACCCCGGGCGAGCGTTACAACAAGGTCATTGATATTTGGACCCATTGCACCGACAAGATCGCCAACGTCATGCTCGACACCTTGAAGAACAACCATGACAAGCTCGAATACAACCCCGTCTCCCTCATGGTGGACTCCGGCGCCCGCGGCAACCGCCAGCAGGTGCGCCAACTGGCCGGCGTGCGCGGTCTCATGGCCAAGCCCAGCGGGGACATCATCGAAAAACCCATCTTGTCCAACTTCCGCGAAGGCCTGACCGTGCTGGAGTACTTCATCTCCACCCACGGCGCCCGCAAGGGCCTGGCCGACACCGCCCTCAAAACGGCCGACTCCGGCTACATGACGCGCAAATTGGTGGACGTGGCGCAGGACGTCATCATCCGCATGGATGATTGCGGCACCAGCAACGGCATCTGGGTGCAGGCCATCTTCGAGGGGGAGGACGAGGTGGTCAAGCTGAGCGAGCGCATCATCGGCCGCATGGCCTGCGACGACGTGATGGATCCCGCCGATTTGAAAAAGGTGCTCGTTCACGCCAACGAACTGATTGACGAGGGCAAAGGCCGCCAGATCGAAGCCAGCGGCGTGGAAAAGATCCGCATCCGCTCCGTCCTCACCTGCGAAAGCAAGTACGGCATCTGCGCCAACTGTTACGGGCGCAATCTGGCCACCGGCGGCATGATCAAACGCGGCGAGGCCGTCGGCATCATCGCCGCCCAATCCATCGGCGAGCCGGGCACCCAGTTGACCATGCGCACCTTCCACATCGGCGGCACCGCCTCCCAGGTCTTCAAGCAGCCCCAGATCAAGGCCAAGAGCGACGGCATCGTCAAATATAATGAATTGCGCCTCGTCGAGCTGGAGGACGGCAACAACATCGTCCTCAACAAGAACGGCTCCATCGCCATCATGGCCGACGACGGCCACGAACTGGAAACCCACACCCTGGTGGTCGGCTCGGTCATTTCCGTCAGGAACGGCGACCGCGTCAAAAAAGGCGCCCCCTTCGTGCAGTGGGACCCCTACAATGTGCCCATCCTTTCTGAAAAGGCCGGCAAGGTGAAATTTGTGGACATCATCGAGGGCGTGACCATGAAGCAGGAAGTGGACGAAACCACCGGGCAGGAGGCCATGGTCGTGATCGAGCACAAGGAGGATTTGCATCCCCAAATTGTCATCTGCACCGACAAGGGCGAAGCGCTGGCCAACTACCCCATCCCCGCCCACGCCCACATCGTGGTGGACGAGGATGACAAGATCGTGGCCGGCACCTTGATGGCCAAGACGCCCCGCAAGTCGTCCAAGACCAAGGACATCACCGGCGGTCTGCCGCGGGTGGCCGAATTGTTCGAGGCGCGCCGTCCCAAGGACGCCTCGGAGATTTCCAAAATTGACGGGGTGGTGGACTTTGGCCCCAGCGTGCGCGGCAAGCGCACCATTCTCATCAAGGACCCCGGCACCGGCGTGGAAGAGGAGCATCTCATCCCCATCGGCCGCCATGTCATTGTCTTCAAGGGCGATTACGTCAAGAAAGGCCAGCAACTGACCGAAGGCCCGATGGATCCCCACGAAATCCTGGACATCTGCGGCCCGCAGGAATTGCAGGAGCATCTGGTCAACGAAGTCCAGGAGGTCTACCGCCTCCAAGGCGTCACCATCAACGACAAACACATCGAGATCATTGTCCGCCAGATGCTGCGCAAAGTGCGCGTCACCGAGCCGGGCGACAGCCAGTTCCTTTGGGGCGAACAAATTGACAAGATCGAGTTTGAAAAGGAAAATGCGCGGGTGGAAAAAATGGGCGGCAAGCCGGCGGAGGCGCAGCCTGTTTTGCTCGGCATCACCAAGGCCTCCCTGGAAACGGAAAGCTTCCTCAGCGCCGCCTCCTTCCAGGACACCACGCGCGTTTTGACCGAGGCCGCCACCATGGGCAAGGTGGATTACCTGCGCGGCTTCAAGGAGAACGTCATCATGGGCCACATCATCCCGGCCGGCACCGGCTACACCCTCCATCGCCGGGTGGATTTGAAGCCCCTGGTCGAACCCATTCCCGCGGAAGAACCCCCGGAAATCCTCTCCCTGACCGACCCGTTGGCCGGTTAGCGAATCATCCGGCTCACATTCAAGCGGCGCCCCTGGAGCGCCGCTTTTTTGTGCGCGGAACCTGTGTTGCTCCGATGGCGCAAAAAAACAGATTGAGAGAAATGATGAAAATACTCTTTCCATTGGTGATGGCGCTTTTCGTCAGGTGGTCCGTCTTGGCGCAAGGGGAGAATGCCGTCCCAGGCCCAGGCCCCGCCCCAAAACTGGTCGTGGGCATTGTGGTGGATCAGATGCGCTATGACTTTATTTACCGCTTCTGGGAAAGATACGGGGAGGGCGGTTTCAAACGGCTGATCCATCAAGGCGCCTTCTATCGAAACGCCGAGTTTAATTACGTCCCCACCTTCACCGGGCCGGGACATGCCAGCATTTTCACCGGCGCCACCCCGTCCGGCCACGGCATTGTCGGCAACGACTGGTATGATCGGACGCTGGGCAAAAGCGTCTATTGCGTGGCCGACGCCGATTGCGCGCCGGTGGGCAGCGACAACGCCAGGGACGGCAGGATGTCGCCGAGGAGATTATTGGCGACGACGCTCACCGATGAATTGAAATTGTCCGACAACATGCGTTCCAAGGTGATCGGCCTCTCGTTGAAGGACCGGGCGGCCATCTTGCCGGCGGGACACCTGGCCGACGCGGCCTACTGGTTTGATGACGGGACCGGCCGCTGGATTACCAGCACCTATTACATGAAGCAACTGCCCGGATGGGTGGCAAATCTCAACTCCTCCAACCGGGCGGAGGCTTATCTGCAGCAGACCTGGACCAACCTGGCCGACTATACGGAAGGCCTGACCAACGGCAACGAGTTCGAGAAGAAATTGACGCCCAACGAAGCGCATGCGGGGTTTCCCCATCATCTGCCGGCGCTTTTCGCCGCGGAAAGGGCCAACCGCTACGGCCTCATCCGTTTTACGCCCTTCGGAAATTGTTTGACAGAAGATTTCGCGGAAGCGGCGATCCGCGGCGAGAACCTCGGCCGGCGTGGCCAGCCCGACTTTCTCACCATCAATTTTGCCTCCACCGACTACGCGGGGCACAAATTTGGCCCGCGCTCGATGGAGGTGGAAGACCTTTACGTGCGGCTGGACCAGACCCTGGCGGGGTTCCTGGACTTTTTGGACGCATGGGTTGGGAAGACGAACGTGATCGTATTTTTGACAGCCGATCATGGCGTGGCCGATGTGCCGGAATACAGCCAAGCCAACCGTCTGCCGGGCGGCATTTTCCATTGGAACCGGGCAAAGACAAACTTGACCGCCCGCCTGCAAGACAAATACGGGCATTCGTTGATCCAGGGCTATATCAACCAACAGATCTATTTGGACGCCAAAACCATTGCCTCTCAGAAACTGGACCAAGCCGCGGTGGAGCGGGACATTCGGGACCGGCTGCTGCTGGAGGAAGGCGTGGCGGATGTCGTTTCCAGCCGCGATGTGAAAAAGGAAGCCGCCTCAAACGCGCTCCTGGCCGACGTGGCCAACGGAATTTACCCAGCGCGCTCGGGCGATTTGACCGTGTTGCTCCAATCCGGCTGGACTGAAGAGGAAGATGCGTTGACCGCCACAACCCACGGCACGCCTTACCAATACGACACGCACGTTCCGGTCTTGTTCTGGGGCTGGCGGATTCCCAAGATGATCTGCGATGAACCCGTGACGACCACGGAAATCGCCCCCACGCTTTGCCTGTTGCTCAACCTCCAGTTCCCAAGCGCGTCGGCCAACCAGATTCTGCCGGGGCTTTACAGATAAAACGCAGGAGGGGGATTAAGATCAAGATTAGGATTGGGATTAAGAGGCGGACCCAAAAAAGGACTTCTTCTCCTTGAATTGGGGAAGGCTGTCCAACCGCACGGCCTCGCCGCCGGGCGCGATGGTGATTTCCTGGCGCGCGACTTCTGTTGCGCCGGCGGCCACCAGTTCCAAGGCCCAGTTCAAGGTGATCAGGCTGCCGCGGAAGCTGTAGGGCGCGGGCGGCAGGCGGAAACGAAACGGGCGCGAATCGTCCGGCGACGGATGGTCAAACTGCGCCGTCTCCACCACGCCGGCGTCCGCCGCGCCCGCGCCGCCGGTGAACCAAAACAACCGCAACTCCACGGCGCGCGCGGGCTTGTCGAGTTTCCAGCCAACCGTGCCGGTGAGTTCTTCGCCGGGTTCAAACGCCGTCCGCCCTTGGCTGATTTCAATTCTCAGGGCGCTCATAAGGTGTGGCGCGCGGCGGGCGCGGACGGCAAAACAGTCACGGGAAACTCTTCCTTGAGGTCCGGCCAATACGCGATTCGTCCATGCACGCGGATGGTCCATAAGATTTTGTTATTTGGGGCGGCAAAGGACGGCACCAGGCCGGCTGGCACGGTGACGCGCGCTTCGCCGGACTGCATTTCGCGCGGTGTGGTGATGCTGGCAACCTCCATATCGGCAAAGACGCTCTTCGCGCTTTTGGAACTTCTGCGGCTGTTATCGGCCGCCTCTTCCCGGCCTTCGAGGCGCAGGCGCAGGTTTCGCAGGATGCCCGCGCGCCCGGTGAGATTCCACTGCACCTGGAGCGTCCCGCCCAATGGCACGGCGCCGGGCGTCACGGTGAGATGCGGACGCGGATTGAACAGCGCCATAAAGCAGTAAACGACGGCCCCGATGATTATCAAACCGATGGCCACGAATGGAATCAAGAACAGCATCAGCCCCCATTCCGGATGACCGGAGCGCCACCGGTTGACCGCCTCCAACACAAACACGGAAACAATGCCATTCCAAAACAGACAGATAAAGATCGCCCCCACGAACATGACCCAGGGCGATTCCGCCGGCTTGAGCACAAGCCTGTCCGGCAAACCGCCGCTGGAATAAGCCGCCGCCACGGCATGGGCGGAGCCGCTCAAGACCCCGGCGCGCCCCGCCGCTCCGGCGGCCAGAGCATTGCGGCGGCGCTGGCGGACGGCGGAAAACAAAACCGCGCCACCCACCGCCATGAAGAGCAGCGGAATGAGGCCAAACCACATGTCCGCCGTGAATCCGCGCTCCAGCACCGCCTCGGTTGGATCCGCCGGATTGACATAGCACACGGTCTTTGTGCCGGGCGGATTCCGCGCCACCACGGCCTGCTTGCCGGCATAGCCGCTGGACGAGCCTCCCATGAATCCATAAGTGTTGGATTTGAACGCGCGCCCCTTGACCTCATAACTGTAAAGTATATTGACGCTGTAAGTGGTTCCCTCGCCGCTGCAACTCCTGACTTCGCTGGAAATCACCTCGCACGGCACGGCAGGCCAGCTCCTGGCGCTCATGATTTCCAACGCCGGCCGCAGGAAGAAACCGCAGAACGCGGCGCTGCCTCCTCCCAGAAAGACCAGTATGAAAAGGACCGTGATCCACTGCTTCCTGGCCGGAGCGGCCCGGCTGGAGATGGATGGGGCAGGCCTTGCAGGCCGCCACGCCCCATAAATGATGGCCCCGCCAATCGCCACAAATGGCAGCGGAAACAAGACCATCAAAAGTGCGAACAAGTTATACCTGACAAGGATGGCCTGAGACGGCGCTGCCGGATTCACGTAACAGGCCGAACGGGAGCCGGCAGGATATTGTTCGACGAGCCGCGCCATCTTGCTGTAATTGTCCGAGGATTCCGGGCTGCGCTTGTACTGTTCCGAGGAATACCCGCTCCCGTCAAAGATGTAGCTATATTTGACATCGAAGAAGAAATCGCCCGATTCCCTTCCGTCCCGTTCGTGTTGACTCACATTGCTCGCGACAATGGCACAGTTGGTCTTCCGCCAGGTCCAGGTTTGCAACCCGCTGATGGCGTCGCGCGCAAAGAGCCAGAGAACAAGCGACCCCATTCCCGCGAAAACCAGGCCGAAGAGGGTCAGGAACAATTTTCCGCCCACCCCGGGCCGGGCATCCTCCAGAACGTTCGCGCTCGCGCCAAACATGACCGGAGCGTTATCCTCCGGGCCAGGGAATTTCACAAGATGAAACCCGCTGAGACCTTCATTATTGCAAACTTGCTCCCTCTATACATCTTACAATTAGAATTTAGCATA
>JBEKUQ010000128.1:0-6518 GCA_049514835.1 Verrucomicrobiota bacterium
GTGGGTGCGTCTGGCCGCGGGCTGCGCGGTGGCGGCCGGAGCAGCGGGCGCGATTTGCGCCGCCCTGGGGGCCGCGCTGGGAATTTGGCAACCGGCAAATGTTCCCGACCTGCTCGCCAAATTGGGACTGATCTGGGCCTGCCTGATGGTGATTTTCGGCCTGGCGGCTTATTTTATCGCCCGCCGGATGCTGGCGCCGCTGGGGGAGCTGGCCGCGCAGACCAGGCGTTTATCGGCCCAGGAATTGAGCCGGCGCCTGCCCGTGACAAATCCTCACGATGAAGTCGGGCAACTGGCGGCGGGCCTGAACGAAAGGCTGGAACAGATCGAACGCTCTTCCACGGAACTGGACCGGCTCACGGCGGACGTTTCGCATGAGTTGCGCACGCCCCTCACCGCGATGCGCGCGGTCGGCGAAGTCGCTCTGCGCGAGCGCAACCCGGCCATTCTGCATGACGCGGTGGGGAGCATGGTGGAAGAGATCGTGCGCATGAACCAACTCATTGACCGTCTCCTGCTGCTGACCCGGCCCGAGAACAGCGAAATCCCGCTGCAGATGGAGGCCGGCCTGGTGCGGCCGGTGTTGGTGGAAGTGAACGACGCCTTGAGCCTGGTGGCCGAGGAAAAGCAGCAGCGGCTTCAGACGGAGTGTCCGGATCACTTGCTGGCGGTGTTCGATCCCGCGCTGCTGCGGCTGGCGCTGATGAACCTGGCCCAGAATGCCATCCGTTACAGCCCGGCCGGAAAACCCATCAAGCTGCGCGCTTTCGCCGGGCAGGATGACGTCCTCGTCGAGGTCGCCGACGAAGGCCCGGGCATCGCGCCCGAGCATCAACAGAAAATCTTCGACCGCTTCTACCGGGTGGACAAAGCCCGCTCGCGGGCGGACGGCGGAGTCGGCTTGGGATTGGCCATCGTCAGATGGTCGGTCGAGCGGATGGGCGGCACGGTGGGACTGGACAGCGCAGTTGGACGCGGCAGCGTGTTTCGCATCCGATTGCGCCTGATCCGCAGTTGAGGCGGGTGCCAGACCGTTTGCCGGAGGGGAATTCTTAAGAATTCTTCAGGAAGTCTTCAGTAACGCTCGACGCTCTCCATCCGCTATGATTCGTGGCGGCGCGTCCAGGGGGGATTCCCAGAGGACCGAGCCGGGCTGGGGATGGGATTCGGATGTGGATGAAGGCCGGCTGCCGCGTGAAAAAACCCGGCGGACGACCGGATAAAACAAGACACGATTGGCCATGTATTGGATCAGCAAGTTGCTTCATCAAATCCGCCGCTTCAACCGCCGGACCTTGATCTTCCTTGCCGCCCTCGGCCCCGGCATCATCACCATGATCGCCGACAACGACGCGGGCGGCATCTCCACCTACGCGCAGACGGGAGCCAAGACGGGGTTTAACTTGCTTTGGGCCATGATCATCCTGGTGCCCATGGCCTATTACGTGCAGGAGATGACGGTGCGGTTGGGGGCGGTGACCAAGCGCGGCCACGCGGAGGCGATCTTTGACGGATTTGGGAAGTTCTGGGGGTGGTTTTCCATTTTCGACTTGGCCGTCATCAATTGGTTGACGCTCGTCACCGAATACATCGGCATGACGCAGGCGATGAGCCTGTTCAACATCCCGCCCTGGGTCACGTTCCTCAGCGTCACCGTCCTGCTCACCGCCATCGTCATCACCGGGCGTTACTGGACGTTCGAAAAAGTCACGCTCTTCTTCTGCCTCTTCAACCTGGTCTATATCCCCGCTGCCATTTGGGCGATGCACACCGGCAACGTCAAAGAGGGCTGGAGCGCGGTGGGGCAGGGTTTCTACCATCCCAGTTTCAAGCTCGGCATGTCGGGCGTGGCCTTGCTCACCCTCATCATGGCCAACATCGGCACGACCATCACCCCCTGGCAGATTTTCTTCCAGCAATCCGCCGTGGTGGACAAGGGCATGGATGTGAAACAGATCAAGTACGGACAATTCGACACCTTCTTCGGTTCCTTCATGACCTGCGTGGTCGCGGCCTTCATCATCATCGCCACCGCCGGCGTCTTCTACTACAACCCGTCAAATCCCTCCTCCGCCACGCTGGCGGCGGACACCGCGGCCAATCATATCACCACCGGTCCCTGGTCGAAGGTGGATCCCTCTTTCCACAGTTGGCAGGACGTGGATTCGGCCGCCAAAACCGCTCAAGCCATGCCGGCGGTCATGCCCGGCAGTTCCCACTTGGGCCAGTGGGCCAAGCTCCTTTTCGCCATTGGCCTGTTCGACGCTGGGTTGCTCGGCGCCTTGTGCATTTCCCTGGCAACTAGCTGGGCGCTGGGCGAGGTTTTCGGCTGGGCGCATTCCCTGAACCGCAGCGTGCGGGAAGCGCCGTGGTTCTACGTGGCCTACGCGCTCATGCTCATGTCGGCCGGCGTCGTCTCTCTTGTTGCCAGCATTGACCTGCAGAACATCATCACCATCTTTGTCCAGGTCGTGGCGGTGACCCTGCTGCCGGCGGCGCTCATGTTCTTAATTTTGCTGCTCAACGACAAACCACTCATGGGCGATTACGTCAACACCCGCTGGCAGAACATCGCCAATTGGAGCATCGCCGCCTTCGTGATCGTCATCTCGACCGCCTACGGTATTTCCGTGCTGTTCCCCGAATGGTTCGGCTCGGGCACTTAGGAGAACCTGCCATGAACAATCCCCAAAACAATGTCACCACCAAGCCGGCCGGCTATGAAGCATTTCAATTCCTCTATTTCTCCCTGCTGCTCAACCGCCGGATTCGCCTCGATAAAACCAATCGGAAAAATGGCCGTCTTACCGACCTGGTTTTCCGGCTTTCTGAACCGTATCCCGAACCGGTCGGGATTTACATCGAACACGGCAAAGGACATCCCACCGAAATGATTCCGTGGGAAAAAGTCGTGCGGATTGAGGACGAAGCCATTTTCATCATGCCCTCCGAAAGCGGCCTGCCCTATCCGCCGTTCCTTGACCAGAAAGGCTGGATTCTGCTCAACGAACATCTGATGGGCCAGACGATTCTGGATACCGACGGACGGCGCACCGAAGTGGTCAACGACGTTCACCTGCTCTTCTCCAAAGGCCGGATGATTCTGGTCCATGTGGACATCTCCTTCAACGGCTTTCTCCGCAAATGGGGTTTGGAACGCTTCGCCACGGCCAAGGATCAGTTGATTTCCTGGCGCTATGTCCAGCCGCTCTCGGTGGAAGACCACACCAAGGACATCGTGACGCTCTCCGTCGCCCGCGAGCAGACCCTGGAACTGCCCAGCGAAGATCTGGCCGACGCGCTCGAAGTTCTTTCCGGCGACGAGCAGCAGGCCATGTTCTCCGCGCTCGACCCGGCCAAGGCGGCCGAAGTGCTGGGCGACGCCGAACCCCGCGCCAAACGCCAGCTCATCGCCTTTTTATCGGAGGAAAAAGCGCGCCAGGTGCTGGCCATCATGTCCGTGCTGCAAATCGCCGATTTCTTCTCCAGTTTGCCCCACGCCAAGACCGCCGAACTGATGAAACTGTTGCCGCCGCCCCGGGCCGCGCGCGTCAACGCCATCATGTCCAATACCGACGTGCCGGCGACGACCTTGATGAGCGAGAAGTTTTTCGCCTGCACCGCCGAATCAAAAGCGGCGGACGTTTTGCATTCCCTCCGCAATTTCGCCGGGGACAACCGGAACATTTCCTATCTCTACATCGTGGCGGGCGAGGGCAAAACCCTCCAAGGCGTGGTGGACTTGCGCGATCTGGTGGTCGCGCCGGAGACCGCCAGGCTGGGTGACCTGATGATTTCTCCCGTCGTCACAGCGGACCAGGATTGCCTGCGCGAAGATCTGGCGGAGCTGTTCGCCAAATACCAGTTCCACATCCTCCCGGTGGTGGGCGCCCAGGACCGGCTGCTGGGCGTCGTCCGCAACCGGGACGTCCTCAAAGGCACCAAGTTCGAGCCCAAAACTGATTGATTTATGCCCCGCATCAAAACAACCCGAACGGTCCGGTTTGCCTTGTGGGCCTTGCGGATTTACCTGTTGATTCTGCTCCTCCTCATCGGCATTAAATTCGTGCGCGTCTTTTCCAGTTCGCGCACCTCCAACC
Source organism: Verrucomicrobiota bacterium (assembly GCA_049514835.1). GTDB lineage: Bacteria > Verrucomicrobiota > Verrucomicrobiia > Limisphaerales > Palsa-1400 > JBEKOF01. The sequence goes on from JBEKUQ010000128.1 coordinate 4,101, forward strand.
ATGCCGCCCCGGGCCTGCCGGCGCAGGCGACGCCCGCCACCAACCAGGCCGCGGTTGAAACCAAGCCGTAAGCATGCACTTGACAGACCAATCGCCCTGGCAACACAGCCACAATTTTGTCGGCGATCTGACAACTGCGGAAAAAAACACGCGCAGGGTGATTCTGCTGGCGTCGCTCATGATGGCCGTGGAAATCGTCGCGGGCTTGAAGCTGCATTCCATGGCCCTTTTCGCGGACGGCTGCCACATGAGCACTCATCTGGCCGCGTTTCTCATCACGGCCTGCGCCTACGCGGTGACGCGCCGGAACGCCGGCAATCGTCTTTACAGTTTCGGCGCCGGCAAGGTGGGCGTTTTGGGAGCCTACACCAGCGCCATCATTCTGGCCGGCATTGCCCTTTTCATGCTGGCGGAATCAGTGAAGCGTCTCTTTCAGCCCCTGGTCATCCATTACAATCAGGCCATTGGCATCGCGGCGGTCGGGCTTGTCGTCAATCTCGTCAGCGCGTTCCTGCTCAAAGACCGCCCTCACCACGGGCATGGACATGACCACGGCGCCCCTGCGGCGCCGCGCTCGCCTTCCCACCAACACGACATCAATTTGAAGGCGGCCTACCTCCATGTGCTGGCGGATGCGGCCACCTCGGTGCTGGCCATCATTGCTTTGACAGCGGGCAAGTTATGGGGAGCCGCCTGGCTTGACCCGGTCATGGGCATTGTCGGCAGCGCCGTCATCAGCCAATGGGCCTATGGCCTGATCCGGCAAACGCAGATCATCCTCCTGGACAAGGAGCCGGAGGATTGCGATCTGAACCAGGAGATTCGGAAGTCCATTGCATCGGACGGGGACTCTGTTGTCACCGATTTGCACATCTGGCAGGTTGGCTCAAATAAATTCGCCGCCATTATTTCCCTGGTGGCCCATCACCCCAGGTCGCCTGAAGACTACAAAGCCCCGCTGAAAGAGCATGAGGAACTCGTTCATGTGACAGTCGAAATTCAGCAATGCAGCGGCGATCATAAAAACAAGGCGCTCTCCTCGGACGTTGGATGAAACAGAGCGGAAAGGATTTCTCCTTTTCAAGGGTGAGGCGGCAATTCTGAACAAATCTTCAGGGAATCTTCAGCAACACCAGTCCGGGCCTTGGGCTGCTTTCCCCTGGCAGGTTGCGTGGCAGCCTGTTGCCGGAAAGCAATTCAGCGAAGTCAAGATTGGCCGATAATTATGGAAATGACAACGATCGCTCGCGAAAGTCAAAAAGGGCTCACGAGGAGAGCACGGTCCCGGGCCGTTGCGAGATTCAAGGCCAAACAAAAAGCCGGCATCGCCCTGCTGCAAAAAAACGGACACGGAACGGAAGTGCTGCTCGTCCAGCAAGCCGATGGGCACTGGAGCCTGCCCAAGGGCAAACGCAAGACGGGCGAGTCCATCAAGCAAACCGGCCTGCGCGAATGCCGGGAAGAAACCGGTCACGAAGCCCGGGCGCTGCGATTTGTGGGCTGGGGCGTGAACCGCCGCAAACAGATCCGCCTTTATCTCTGGAAGTCGGAGGCGCACCGCCTCTCTTCCGGGCACGGCGGGCGCTGGCGCCCGCGCCCGCGCGAGATCCTGCGCATCGCCTGGGTTTCCCTCGGGCAAGCGCAACAGATGCTCAAACCCTGTCAGGCCTCCCTCCTCGCCAAAATCATGCGCTCCGCCACAAACCGGGCAGCATGAAAACCGGCCGCCCGCGAGTCTGGGCGCCGTGCCAATGGACCCGCCAGGCGAACCCCGGTGGATTGCTCCTTTGCCCGGGGGGCGGTAATTCTTAACAAATCTTCAGGCAGTCTTCAGTATCACCTTCCTCGCGCCGTGAGCTAATCTGCCGGCGTTGGCGGCGTTGGCGGCGGCGTCAAAACGATGAGCAAATCAGCATTGGCGCAATCGCCAAAACTGGTGTATTGGTTCAAAATCATTGTATTATGGTGAACAATTATTTTAATCGCTGGCGCGGGATGACGATGGCGGCGGGCGCGCTCCTGCTGGCGGGGCGGGGTTTGGGCCAGGAGGCGGCCCTTCCGGCGCCCGGCGCCACCGGCGGCCCGACCAACAACCTGGCATTGTCAGAAGTGAAGGAACAAACGTGGAACTGGCACATGCAAAACACGGAGGTTGTCCAGTCGTCTCCGGGTTTTCCGGCGAAATATACCAATCCCGGCTTTAACAGCCTGCCCACCGGCGGTGAAACGCGCGAAACCGTTTCGCTGGATTTGATGGCCGGTGTCCGGTTATGGCAGGGTGCAGAAGCCCACATTGATGGGTTGATGTGGCAGGGATTTGGCTTGAACAACACATTGGGTTTGGAAGCCGTTCCCAACGGCGAGGCCTATCGCCTTGGCACCGCGCTTCCCAACGGCATGTTCTCCCGACTTTTTATC